>CBIHQM010000364.1:0-7234 GCA_966211885.1 uncultured Chryseolinea sp. | reverse complement strand
CCTTCTTCGACGCCGGTTAAAAAAAATACAGCGACCGCGTAGCCTATGAAAACATGGGCGTGACGATGACCTACCGCCAACTGGACGAGCTTTCCACCAACTTTGCCGCCTACCTGCAGCAAGACCTGGGTTTGAAAAAGGGCGAGCGCATCGCGATCCAGATGCCCAATATGCTGCAATTCCCCGTGGTCTTCATCGGTGCCTTGCGTGCTGGGCTTATCGTGGTGAATACCAATCCCTTGTACACTCCTCGGGAAATGGAGCACCAGTTTAAGGATGCAGAGATCTCGGCCATTGTCATCGTCTCCAATTTTGCCTTCCACCTGGAAAAGGTATTGACCACCACGAAAATAAAACACGTCATCATTACGCAGCTTGGCGATATGCTGGGCGGCTTGAAGGGAGCACTGGTAAATTTTGTGGTGAAGAACATCAAGAAGATGATCCCGGCCTACCATGTACCCCAGGCCATTGCTTTCAAAACGGCCATGAAGAAAGGCGCCTCCCTGAAACTGAAACCGGTGGAAGTTGAACTGAAAGACATTGCCGTGCTTCAATACACAGGAGGCACGACCGGGATTGCCAAAGGCGCTCAGCTTTCACATGGAAACCTGATCGCCCACAATTCCATGATCACGGAGTGGTTCAAGCCCTACATGAACAAGAACGCCGACAACCTGATCGTAACCGGCATTCCGATGTACCACATCTTCGCCCTAAGCGTGAACGGATTGCTGATGTTTAGCACCGGTGTGAAGAATGTGCTCATCACCAATCCCCGCGACATGGAGGGATTTTGTAAGGAATTGAAGAAACATAAGTTTACCATCCTCACTGGCGTGAATACGTTGTTCAATGGCATGTTGAACAACCCGCATTTTAAAGATTTGGATTTCTCCCACTTGCATGGTGCGGTTGGCGGTGGTATGGCCGTTCAGGATGTTGTAGCAAAAAAGTGGAAAGAAGTGACCGGCACCGCGCTCGTAGAAGGTTATGGCCTCAGCGAGACCTCGCCGGTGTTGTGCTGCAATCCACTTGACGGCAAACACCGGTTGGGTACGATCGGTCTGCCCGTGCCCAGCACCGAAGTGGCGGCGTTTGATGAAGCGGGCAATCAGTTGCCCCAGGGCGAAACCGGCGAACTTTGCGCGCGTGGCCCGCAGGTGATGTCGGGCTATTGGAAAAAAGACAATGAAGGCGTTTTCTTCCCTGGCGGCTGGTTCCGCACGGGCGACATAGGCCTCATGGATGCGGACGGTTTTTTCAAGATCGTGGACCGCAAGAAAGACATGATCAAGGTTTCCGGCTTCAACGTGTTCCCCAACGAGATCGAGAACGTGGTGGCGGCCCATCCCAAGGTGTTGGAGGTGGCGGCCATTGGCGTGCCCGATGCGAAGTCGGGGGAGGTGATCAAGATCTTCGTGGTGAAGAAGGACCAGAGCCTCACGGAAGAGGAGTTGATAAAATATTGTCATGAAAACCTGACAAACTATAAGGTTCCCAAGCACGTTGAATTCCGGAAGGAGCTGCCGAAGACCAACGTGGGTAAAATTTTGCGGAGGGCTTTGAAGGAGGAAGAAGAAGCAGCCCACCACGCGGTGGCATAACGTGCATTTTTTTTGCCTCGGCGAGCAAAAAAGGCGCAAAGACGCCCTCCTTCGCTGAAGCTCCCGCCTTCGCTAAAGCTACAACGGGCAAGTCGGCGGGCAAGCAAAGTCTGGCGCCCTCCTTCGCTGAAGCTTCGGCGGGCGAGCAAAGAGGTTTTTTATTCGCGCCGGGTTCGGTATTTTAGTTTTTGATCCTTAATTCTACCGCATATGATTGGCTTTTTCGAACATCAGTACCTCTCGTACAAAAAAAATCACATTAAGAACCTCCTTGCCCTGGCCAAGGCAGATGGGCACATGCACCCCAAGGAGGAGGCTTTGCTGTACAAGATCGCGAAACGCTATGGACTGAAAGACCGCCAGGTGCGGGAGCTTTCGGAAACGGAGGAGAGATTTGAGGTGAATGGTCCGGATAATCACAACGATAAAATGAACCTGCTTTATGATCTCATCCTGATGGTGTATGCCGATGAGGTGGTGGACCAGCACGAGATCGAATTCTGCGAAGACGCGGTGACGCGCTTTGGCATGAAGAAAGAATTGGTTGGATGGTTATTGCAGGAGTTCGAAAGAGGCACACCTCCGCCCCCTGAAGAGTGGGAGGAGATCAAGCGCGAGGCGAAAGCGAACTTTGTGCTGTAGGTACCTTCACCGTTGCCGGGTTGGGTTGAACACTAAATGTGCGCCGGTAATCGTTTGAATTTTATGAAAATCGCTGCCCGATCCTGAAGGGAACCTTAATGGCTTGGAATGCATTTAAATCTTGCACACCCGAAATGCGGGAGCCCCAGTTGTCGGAAGATTTAAATGTTATTACCTTTCAACGATTGGACGATTAACGGTAAATTGAGGAGGAAAGCAGTAGCAGGTTATGGATGAATACAGAAAACTCACTACCCAGGAGAAAGCCCTTCGTATCAACCTAAGCAGAGCCATCTATGGGTCTTTCGCCGAGATCGGCGCAGGACAGGAAGTAGCAGCCAATTTCTTTAAAGTAGGAGGGGCCTCCGGAACGGTGGCCAAAACCATGTCGGCCTACGACATGAAGTTCAGCGACGCCATCTATGGCGTGGGCGATCGCTATGTCTGTGAAGAGCGACTGATCCGCATGCTGGACCACGAATACGTGCTGCTCCCCGAACGGCTTCCACATCGCATCGAGACCACCCGCTTTTTTGCCTTTGCCGACACCGTAGAGGTGCTCAACTACGACCGCACCAACCAAGGTCACGGCTGGATGGGATTGCGTTTCCAACTCACCCCCCAGAGCGAGCCAAACGATTGCGTGCTGCACTTGAAGATGCACGACAACGATCCCCTGCAACAGCAATACGCCCTGGGCATCGTGGGAGTGAACATGCTGTATTCCTGTATGTTCCTCACCAATCCCGAAGAAATCCTCATGTCGCTGCTGGACGGTTTGACGGCGCGGCGGATCGAGATCGACATGTTTCGCCTGAATGGACCGGATTTCAAACACGTCGACAACCGGCTCATGGCATTGAAGCTCGTGAAGAACGGCCTCACCAAAGCTGCCATGTTCGGTCCCGACGGCAACGTGATGCAGCCTTCGGATGAACTTTATAAAAAGAATGTGTTGGTATTGCGCGGCCGCTTCCGTCCGCCCACCCATGTGAACGTGGATATGCTGTTGGCTTCGCGCCGGCATTTCAAGCACGAATCGGATGTGGATCGCTCCAATATCGTTCTGATCTCGGAGCTAACCCTCAACGACCTTAGCCCGGACGGCAAGATCGACGAACGCGACTTCCTTCACCGGGCCGACATTTTGTGTTCGCTGGGACAGAACGTGCTGATCTCCAATTATTTTGAATATTACCGCCTGGTAGAATACCTCTCCAAGATTACGCGAGGGAAGAAGATCGGCATCACCATGGGAATCTTTGCGTTGCAAAAAGTTTTTGAAGAAAAGACCTACGAAAATCTTCGCGGCGGAATCCTGGAATGCTTTGCGTCGTTGTTTGGCACCAATGTGAAGCTATACATTTACCCGGCGTGGCAGAACAACGAGCTGTTCACCCTGAAGAACTTCGAACAAACCCTGCCGCCAAACCTGAAAAACCTTTTCCGCTTTCTGATGGACAACAACAAGCTGGAAGAGATCCAGGAGGCCAATGTGAAAAACCTGCACATCATTTCCGACAACGTCTTGGCCATGATCAAGAAAGGCGAGCCGGGCTGGGAAAAATTTGTGCCCCACAAAGTGGAAGAGGCCATTAAGAACTTTGGCTTGTTCGACTATCCCAAGGAGCAGGCCGCTAACCAGGTTTCGGTGGGCGGTTAGCATTCGATTCCATATCCACGGTAAGAAGAGTTCCCCGTTCCTATAATCCAAATTGGCAGGATTATTTTGCAACGTTATGGCTACGCTCCTTGACAAATTTCATTTTTTTATTTCTAAAAAATAACTGGCAACACGGTTGTACAACGGTTGGGGTGGCTGTTTTGTACTTGAGATAAGGTATTTGGATGAAACTTGCTGGTGTGTTTGTTTGGTGGTCTGGGGGAAAATGGTAGCTTTGGATATGCAACGACGGGAGGAAGAACTGATGACAACGATGGAGCTATACAAAATGCTCCCGGAAGGATTGCGCGCAGAGATTATCGATAGCCAAATTTATATGTCACCCGCTCCGTTTATGATACATCAACGGATCCTCAACAAAATCAATAACAAACTTTTCAACTACCTGGAGGAAAGGGGGCACGGTGAAGTCGTGATTGCACCCATGGATGTATTCTTTGAGGAGGAGAAAACGTCTGTTCAACCCGATCTGGTGGTTTTGTTAGACACGAACCCCGCCGTTCGGGAAAATTTCGGACACATTCATGGAACGCCAGACTTGTTGGTAGAAGTGCTTTCGGACGGAAGTCAGTCCTATGATCTCATCCTGAAGAAGGAACTCTACGAACGCTTTGGTGTGAAGGAATATTGGGTTGTTGACCCCTTTTCAAAACGAGCCCACGTGTTTCAATGGATCGATGGCCTCTATGAGTTGGTAGGCGATCGAATCGGTCACATCTATTCGCCGTTGCTGAAAATCGACCTGAAATTTTAAATCACCGGATTCTTTCCGTCTACGTCCAATCGCTATTGCTGTAAAATTTTGTCGTCACGATCGTGACGCTGATTGGTATTTGCTGCTATTACGATTTGCGTAGTGCAAGCTTTCCTTGGGAAGCGCCCATCCAGTGACAAAGTTGATAGAGCAGGCGTGCGCCGACATTGGCGTCCCAGTCGTCGTTGCCGGGTGCCACTTCATTCAGGTCGAAGCCGATGATCTTTTTTCCGGAAAGGACCAGCTTTTTTAGAAGATACGTTACTTGTTGAAATTCCAGGCCACCGGGGACCGGTGTTCCGGTGTTGGGGCAAAGTTTAGGGTCGAGACCGTCGATATCGAAACTGATGTAGACCAGGGGAGGAAGTTGTTTGATGATCTCCTCACATTGGGCGTACCAGGTTTTTCCCTGGTAGGCATAGGCCTTGAGGTCGTCGTCGAAAAAAGTGGTGATGCGTCCCATAGCCCGGTGGATAACGTCCATTTCTTCGGCGCAATAATCGCGCACACCCACCTGAACAAGCTTTCCGACGGCGGGAATTTTCATCGCGTTGTACATGATGGAGGCGTGTGAATGGGTGAAGCCTTCATAGGATCTGCGCAGATCGGCGTGGGCATCGATCTGGAGGATTCCAAAGCGTGGGTGTTGTTCACTCAGGGCTCTTAGAAACCCCAGGGGTGTGCTGTGGTCGCCGCCGACCAAGGCCACGAGCTTTCCTTGTTTCAGATAGCCTTGTGTGACCGACTTGATGTAGATGTTGAAGTTTTCGCAAGCCTCGTTGATTTTTGAAAGCACGACATCGTCGGGCGAAATGGTTTCGCCGTTTTCAATGCGGGCGAGGTGTTCACGTGACCAATTGCGCAGCTTTTTGTTTTCTTCCAGCATGTCGGCAGGAATGGGGAGCATGCTTACGCCGAGTTTCCAGGCGTCGGGGATGTCTTGGAGGAAATGGTCCACTTGAAGGGACGCATCCAGAATGGCTTGCGGTCCGTTCGCCGTTCCCTCATGATAGGAGACGGTGACTTCCCAAGGGGCGGGAACGAGGATGAGTTCCGCGTTGTCGGGAGAAAAGGGGAGACCGAAAATATTCCCCTTCATTCCGGGACCGTTTGGGTCGAAACGTTGTATGGCTTCTTCTTTGGAGAGCATGGACGGCAAAAAAATTAAGAGACGATCAATCCGGTTGTAAGATGCCGGGGTGGGTGTAGTTTTCAAGTTCGCCGTTCCCCTGGCTCACTTCTTTCCAGGAATGAATGTTGAATTTAATGGCCGCCACGCCGCCGGTGGCCATGTCGCCGATCTCCGATTGTGTGAGGTATTCGGTTACGTAGGTGATGACGGGATTGTGGCCGACAATTAATATAGTGTTAAACCGGTCGTCGAGGCCGCTGAGAAACTGGAAGAAAGTGCGCGACGAAGCTTCGTAGAGTTCTTCGACGACGGAAATCTTCTCGGTGTCCATCTTCATGGCGTCGGCCACGAAGCGTGCGGTGTCTTCGGCGCGTTGTGCTGTGCTGGTCAAAATGCAATCGAAGGAAATGTTTTGCTGATACAGGTGGGTGCCGATGACAACACATTCGCGCAGGCCACGGGGCGTCAGCGAACGGTCTTTGTCGGACTGGCCAGACTGTTTTTCGGCACTTTCAGCATGGCGCAATAAATAGAGGTGTCGTGTCATACCGGGGTCAGAATAGCAGTATGGTTGGGCTAATCGCTTCAATATTAAGCAGCCTAAATTAAAAAAGTTGAAAAAGAATGTTGAAAATATGCTAATCACGTGAAGGTCAGCCTCTAAATAATAGCGCGCAGACCATCCGTTCATCCCCGTTTAGGGCGTGGAAGGAGGGGTCAAATTTGATTTTTTAAAAATTTACTGATATTTGAACCTCTTGAAAGTTAAGCAGCATGTCAAAAAATCTAGTAATAGTTGAATCTCCGGCGAAAGCAAAGACCATTGAAGGCTACCTGGGCAAGGACTTTAAGGTGGCGTCGAGCATGGGGCACATTCGCGATTTGCCGAAGGGAAGTGGGGCCATCGACATTGAAAACAACTTCGAGCCCACCTATGAGGTGAGCGCCGATAAAAAGGATATTATCTCCAAACTCAGAAAACTTGCCGACGACGCCGATATGGTTTACCTGGCGAGCGATGAGGACCGCGAGGGGGAAGCCATTTCCTGGCACTTGAAAGAAGTGCTGGATCTGACCGACGCCAAGACGCGGCGCATCGTATTCACAGAAATCACGAAGAAAGCGATCCTCAACTCGCTGGAAAGCCCTCGCGGTATCGATATTGACCTGGTTAACGCGCAACAAGCCCGTCGTGTACTTGACCGGTTGGTGGGCTATGAGCTGTCGCCCATTCTCTGGAAAAAAATCAAAACGGGTTTGTCGGCCGGCCGCGTGCAGTCGGTGGCGGTGCGTCTGGTAGTGGAGCGCGAACGCGAGATCACGGAGTTCAAGGCCAAGTCGTCCTTCAAAGTGAACGCACTTTTCGACCTGGGCAAGGGAAAAAACCTTGTCGCAGAGCTTTCGGAGCGTTTTGA
>CBIHQM010000363.1:0-7296 GCA_966211885.1 uncultured Chryseolinea sp. | reverse complement strand
CCGAAGACCACCCGCACCGTTCCCTGCCTGTCGACGGTCATCTGGGGTTGTTCGCCAGGAGCGAGGGGCTTTTGTGCAAACGCGTTTTGTTGCCATGCGGCGAGGAAAATCAAAAAGGGGAGTAGGGCTAATTTCAGGTTAGTATTTTTCATGGGCAGGGCTCAGGGAATAAAGATAAGAATATAAACCAAGACCCTGGTTCTGCGCATGCTCATCTTATGAAAGGACATCAGCCTTATTTTTCGTGGCCGGAGAGAAATGGCTTTAAGAGGTCGATGGGGACGGGAAAAATGGTGGTGGAGTTCTTTTCGGTTGCAATTTCACGAAGGGTTTGCAAGTAGCGCAGGGTGAGTGCGCTGGGCTCTTCGCTCAGGATCTTGGCCGCGTCGGCCAATCGCTTGGAGGCCTGGAACTCGCCTTCTGCCGCGATGATCTTCGATCGTCTTTCGCGTTCGGCCTCCGCTTGTTTGGCCATGGCCCGTTGCATTTCCTGTGGCAAATCGATTTGCTTCACTTCGACATTGGAGACTTTGATCCCCCAGGGACCGGTATGGGCGTCGATGATCTGTTGCAGCTTTTGATTTATTTTTTCGCGCTGCGAGAGGAGGTCGTCAAGTTCGGATTGACCCAATACGCTTCTCAATGTTGTTTGCGATATCTGGGAGGTGGCGAAAAGAAAATTTTCTACTTCGACAATGGCCCTTTGCGGCGCGATCACGCGGAAGTAAACTACGGCGTTCACTTTGATCGACACGTTGTCTTGCGTGATGACATCCTGCGGAGGAACATCCATGACCACCGTACGCAAGCTGACCTTTACCATGCGGTCGATGATCGGGACAAGAAGGATCAAGCCTGGCCCGCGGGCCCCGCCACCCGCCAACCGCCCAAGGCGAAAGACGACGCCACGTTCGTATTCCCGCAAAATGCGTATGGAATTGGCCAGAATGATAATGCTGAAGACCACGATCAGTACGAGTTCCAATGCGAATATTCTCATAACCATATACGGTTTATTTCAATTGTTATTCAATAGCAGTCTCTACAAACAGAAGCAGATCTTTTATCCCGGCAATGCGGATCCTGGCACCTTTCTTTATGGGGCCGGTGAGCGATTCGGCTTGCCACATTTCGCCGTGTACCCGGACCGTACCCACGGGGTTAAGCACCTCGAGCGATTCGCCGATCTCGCCGATCATTCCCTCCACGCCCGTCACCGGTTTCAGACGTTGCGCCCGTATGCCCATGCCGAGTACGACTAAAAAGAACAAGGCTGAAAATCCCACTGCCGAAATGATGACGCCCCACGACAAATGCTGAAACTCTAGCTCGGCATCCGGACGGATCAACATCATCGATCCGAGCAACAGGGAAACGAGCGCGCCCAGGGTGAGCATCCCGTGACTCACGATCTTGATTTCGAGCAGAAACAGGATCACTCCAAAAACGATGAGCAGCAAGCCGGCATAGTTCACCGGCAAAGTATGCATGGAATAAAAGGCCAGCGTAAGGCAAATGATGCCGACAATGCCGGGAAGAATGGCGCCCGGATTATAGAGCTCGAAGATCATACCGTACAGTCCCAGCAGCAGGAAAATATAGGCAACGTTGGGATCGCTGATCAGATCGAGGATTTTTTCAAACGCTCCCATCTCCACCAACTCGATCTTCGCGTCGCGGGTTTCAAGGATCTTTGTTTTTGAACCGGCAGTGACGGACTTGCCGTCGATCTGATCTAACAAGGCTTCTGTGTTTTCTGCAATAAGGTCGATCACATCTTTTTTTAGAGCCTCTTTCTCGGTGATCGAAATACTTTTGCGCACCGACTCTTCCGCCCACTTGACATTGCGCTTTCGCTTCTCCGCGATGGAACGAATGAATGCGGCCGCATCGTTGGTAACTTTCTCACTCATCACCGTATCGAGCTTTCCCTGCAAATCCACCGGATGGGCCGCACCGATGTTTGTCCCGGGGGCCATGGCAGCGATGTGAGCCGAGAGTGTGATGAAGACGCCAGCCGAGCCGGCGTGCGCTCCCCCGGGAGAAACAAAGACGACGATCGGCACCGGCGACTCCAAAATATCACTGACAATGACGCGTGTCGATTTCAGCAATCCACCCGGTGTATTCAACTGGATCACCAGGCACTCTGCATTTTCTTTACCGGCTTTTTCGATGCTGCGGTGAATAAATTCCGCCGAGGCCGGGTTGATGGTCCCATCAATTTGTATGGACACTACTTTTTTCTGTGCCAGGAGCAATGATGGGATGAGCACGATGAGAACCGAAAGCCGGGTCTTCATAAAAAGGAAATTTTGGTCGAACTATTCCAGCGCTGGAAGCAGGTCATCCAACGGCCTTTGCCGGAGATGATTTTCGGAGATGATACGAACACACGTATTCCAGCGCAGGATCGGGTCTTCGTTTTTGGAGTTGGGATTGACGGCATCGGCTTTTTCATAGTACTCCATCGCTTCGGTGTACCACTCATAGGCATCGAAATCGGAACCGTGGGTGCGCGCGTTCAGGGAGGCGCTGCCTTGGCGTTCGTGAATGATGCCTGTGTAATACAGTCGGTCGTATTCGTCCGATAAACTATTGGCAATGTCTTTGGCCTGGGTTGCCGTTTTGGCGGACGATTGTCCAAACTGGTCGGTCAGCGCCAGCAATAAAACAACAGACGCTTTTTGATGCCCCGGCTCGACAGCCAGTATATCAAGGCATATGCTTTCGGCCAATCGCGGTTGGTTGAGCAGCCGGTATTGCTCGGCTTTCTCCAGGGCAGCGTCGATTCCGCTTTTTGAAAGTGGCTTTAACGCAAACTCTCTTTTTTCGGTCGTCTGTGTTTGTGGGATCATGGCGTTGGGACTTAATGGTTATTTTTCTTACTGAACAAATGGAACAGCCGCATCAGCGGGTCATAGAACCTGTCGGCTACACGCTCCTTCAAGGGAATGATCGCGTTGTCCGTGATCGTGATATGTTCCGGGCACACCGTCGTGCAACACTTGGTGATGTTGCAAAAACCGATGCCTCCCGTATTTTTTAATTGTTCCCTGCGATCTTCTACATCGAGGGGGTGCATTTCTAAAGCTGCCGTATAGACCATGTGGCGCGGCCCCACAAATTCTTCATGAAGCTGATGTTCGCGCAACACGTGACAAACATCCTGGCAAAGAAAACATTCGATGCACTTCCGGAATTCCTGGATCCGGTCGATGTCCGACTGCGCCATGCGCCAGGTGCCGTCGGGCGCATCCGGGGGTCTTGGCTTGAACTTTTTTATTTTCTTTTTCATCCGGTAGTTCACCGACACATCGGTGACCAGGTCGCGGATCACGGGGAACGCTTTCATCGGGTGGATGGTGATGGGCTTGTCCTGGGGCATATCGCTCATGCGGGTCATGCACATCAGTTTGGGATGGCCATTGATCTCGGCTGAACACGATCCGCACTTCCCGGCCTTACAATTCCAGCGCACCGCCATGTCGTTGGCTTGCTCGGCCTGGATCTGATGAACCGCATCCAACACGACCATGCCTTCGGAGATTTCAGTTTTATATTCCTGAAGCTGCCCACCGCTCGCATGCGTACGCCAGATTTGAAACGTTACAGAGGCCATAAGCACTATGTTTTTTTAGGTCGTGAGATCATTGTTACCGTTGCCGGTCATTTCATTTCATTGACAATCTGCTGCAGGTCGTCGCGCATCTTTGGCTTCGTCACCTGGGTGACCGTCATTTCCCCTTTGTCGTCTTTTTTGATGTTGATGTTCACCTTTCCAAAGGCATCGCTCTTCTCCGGAAAATCCTCGCGATAGTGGCCGCCCCGGCTTTCTTTGCGTTGAAGGGCCGCTTGGGCGATAGCTTCGGCCACGGTGATCATGTGCGTTAGCTCCAGCGCGGTGTGCCAACCCGGATTATATCCCCGGTTTCCGCTGCAAGCCACGCGAATGATCTTCTCTTTGAGTTCACCGATATGTTTCAGGGCCTCTTCCAATTCTTTTCCGGTTCTAACAATACCCACCAGCTCTTGCATCCGGTCTTGCAACTTGGATTGGATCTGGAATGGGTTTTCCCCCTCTGCGCTCGATTCCCTTTCAAAAGGCGCGAGTGCCGCCGTGGCGATCTCCTGCACTTCGCGTTCGCTGATCTTTCCGGCCGGCGTTTGCTTGGCATAGACTGCTGCATATTCGCCGGCACGTTTCCCAAACACCAACAAATCGGAAAGCGAGTTTCCTCCGAGCCGGTTGGCCCCGTGCAGGCCGGCCGCACATTCTCCTGCGGCGAAAAGCCCGGGCGTGCTGGTCATCTGACTATCGGCATCGACTTTCACACCGCCCATAATGTAGTGCGTGGTCGGCCCCACCTCCATGGCTTCTTTCGTGATGTCTACGCCGGCGAGTTCTTTGAACTGGTGATACATGCTGGGCAGCTTTCGCCGGATGTGCTCCGTGGCATTCGGGATTTTCTCTTTTATCCAGGCGATGTCGAGGTAGACACCTCCATGCGGGGAGCCACGTCCTTCTCTTATTTCGCGCATGATGCAGCGCGCCACATGATCGCGCGTGAGCAACTCGGGCGGACGCTTTGCATTTTTGTCACCTTGCGTATAGCGCCAACCTTCTTCTTCATTGGTCGACGTTTGTGCGCGGTAAGATTCCGGCACATCGTCGAACATAAACCGGCGGCCGGCATTGTTTCGCAGCACGCCGCCTTCGCCGCGTACCCCCTCCGTGATCAACAGACCGCGAACGCTGGGAGGCCATACCATACCGGTAGGATGAAATTGGACAAACTCCATATCGATGAGTTCTGCGCCGGCATGATACGCCAACGAGATGCCGCTGCCCGTACAGTCCCAGCTGTTGCTGGAGATCTTGTAAATTCTTCCCATGCCTCCCGTGGCAATGATCACCGCCTTGGCATGAAACACTTTGAAGAGTCCCTTCTCCCGATCGTATCCAAAAGCTCCGACAACTTTGTCGCCCTCTTTCAACAAATTCACGATCGTAAATTCCTGGTAGATGTCCACGCCGAGGTGGATGGTGTAGTCTTGCAGGGTGCGGATCATTTCCAGGCCAGTCCGGTCGCCTACGTGTGCGAGGCGCGGATATTTATGGCCTCCGAAATTGCGTTGCAAGATCCTTCCGTCATCGGTCCGGTCGAACACGGCGCCCCAGGCTTCCAGTTCTCTCACGCGGTCGGGCGATTCCTTGGCGTGGAGTTCGGCCATGCGTTCGTTGTTCAGGTATTGTCCACCGCGAAGGGTATCGGTAAAATGAACTTTCCAGTTGTCGCGGTCGTCAACGTTACCTAACGCCGCAGCTACACCGCCCTCGGCCATCACCGTGTGTGCTTTTCCCAGCAGCGAGCGGCAGACTACAGCGACGGAGACACCGGCAGCAGAAGCTTCAATGGCGGCCCGTAACCCGGCGCCGCCGGAGCCGATGACCAATACGTCGTGGTGATATGTTTCGTAGTTTGTCATTAGAAGATCCTCCAATCGGTCCAGATGCCCATGGAACAAAGGCGTACATAGATATCGGCAAAGGCAACGCCAAAGAGACTACACCATGCCCAGTTCATGTGTCGCTTGTTCAGACAACTGGCACACGTGTAGACCTTTCGTTGCACCGGCGATTTTGAGAGCTGATCCTTGAATCCGCCCACCAGGTGACGGAACGAGTGACAACCGAACGTATAGCCGCCCAGCAGCGTAGCATTCAGCGTGAGCACGATCGTGCCCACCCCAATCCCAAAATGTTCCTGACCCGTCGTGGGGTCAGTGAACCACAGGGCCTTCCAGGCATCATAGAAAAGAACGATAACAAAGAGTATGGCCAGGTATAAGAAATAGCGGTGAGCGTTTTGTAAAATGAGTGGCAAGGAATTTTCGCCGCGGTAGGTTTTGCGGGGTTCCGATACGGCACACGCCGGCGGATCGGCCCAAAACGATTTGTAATAGGCCCCCCGGTAGTAGTAACAGGTAAACCGCATACCGCCTGGTGCCCAGAGAATGAGCAGCGCCGGAGAAAAACCCAATACCGTCGGCCACCAGGAAGGTTTGGGGCCAAACCAGCTATGGGGGGAGTTGCCAAAGATCTCGGGTGAATAGAAGGGGGAAATATAGGGGCCGACCGCGTAGTGTTCGCCCTGGAAGGCTGCCCAGGTGGCATAGACGATGAACGAGAAAAGACCAATAAAGACCAACAGCGGGCGTACCCACCAGAGATCTTTTCGCGCTGTTTGGCCAAAATGATTCACGGCCAGTTGGTTTTAAGTCTTTTTCCTTCCTATGTCATTACATTTTCGGCATTAGATGAGAAATGGATTCAGGTGTTGCAAATCGTGTTTATTTTTCTTCACGATCCAAACCTGCGAGATGTGTTCAGGCGCCTCGACGCCCCTTGACCGGCGTCGAATTCTTGTATGATGTTAGTTAAAAATAACGCTAAAAACAAACGGCATTTGGGCGTTTAAACCGCTTTAACCGGTCATAAAACCGGATTCAAGTCAACAAAAATCGTTAGTACATCCGTTGCGTACGAAGGCTCACCATGCTGGGAATTTTCCATTTAGAGAATGGCACGAACGGGTAAAATTAGAAAACTGGACAGGTTTCAACGTACGTCCAGTTTTTGCCCATGATTGGACACGTATTGAAAGCTGTCCAGTTTTAGTGCATTTCCGACTTCAAGCCTTTTTAAGCTTGCATTGTAACTCGAGCAAAACGGCGGCAAATGGATCTTTGCGGTCAATCTCGGTGGCCTGGTCGTAAACGCCATGGGCAAGCATGTTGGCAAACTCAAGATTCTTTGAAAAATGGACGACAGCTCCTCAATCGCCATGATATTTTTAGCGTTCTCCGAGGTTCTTTTTTTCATATTGATAACCCACAGGCAGCAAATGGTCAAAATGATCACCACCTGTGCTCTGATTGGCTTGGTTGTCGGTGGTAAGTGTGCTGGTCATATTCGGTATCGTTTAGAAAAGACTTGAAATTTCGAACGGGCTTGGCTCGTCTGAGAGAAGGGTGCAGCCGTAAGGCAGTGTCAATTTCCGTGGGAATAAAAGAGCCTGCTTGACTTACCCAGTGGAGTCAGTAGGTACTGAAGCCTAAAATACCCTTCGCGATTGAGATGGTTGGACCATACATTTCCATAACTTCCCAAATACTAATTAAAGGATTGTCTAAATTGCAAAGGGGAAAGATTTGTTTTTGTTTTGAAAAATCTGCTAAACGACTGTGGATGTTCAAATCCTAATTGATAACCTATTTCACTGACTGACAAAT
>CBIHQM010000362.1:0-7299 GCA_966211885.1 uncultured Chryseolinea sp. | reverse complement strand
TTGAATATAGGGAGCGGCAGCTTGTCCTGCCGGCCTGGGGTGGTCACAGGATTTTTTCAAAAGTCCGTAACCTGGCCTCAACCCCCCGCGTCCTAGAGGCAGATTTAAACAAAATCCTTACAATTATGGAAGTCGCAGTTATCGGGGTATTCATTCCCATCGTCGCTACCATCGGGGCCTTTATCATGGTCATCTATCTCCGTAAATACGCCAATGAGGAGCGCATGGCCATGATCGAAAAAGGTATGGACCCGAATGCCATCGCCCCAAGACGGAGTAATACGTCCGGGCCCTTGCGCGCATCGTTGCTGATGATCGGGGCAGGTTTAGGGTTGTTGATGGGATATTGGCTCGACAACGCCTTTTATATGGAGGAAGTGGCCTACTTTTCCATGCTGTTTATCTTCGGCGGCTTGGGCTTGGGTGGCTCTTACCTCATCGAAGAGAACAAACAAAAAAAGGAATCCCGTCCGTAATCACCGCCTGTCCCTTCTGTTGCATCACGTTTGTTACAGCATTTGCCTCCGGGCAGATGCTGTAACCGTCATTTGATACTTTTCGTTAACTACACTAGTTCCCTTTGTTGGCTTTTATCTCCACGGATTCGCAAGTGTCTGTAGAACTATAATCTCATCCTGTAGAATACCTCTACACCTTCTGATCACACAGTTTGGATTCTTGTTTTTTTAACGTCCTGATAAACAGTTGTTTATTGGCCATGCAGCCGTTGGCACTTTCTTTCGTAGTAGGCTAATCATAATTAAATGTTCAACTAAATTCTAACTGTCATGAAAAAAGTAATGATCGCTGCTGCAGCCCTTTTGTCAAGTGTAGCATTTGTAAACGCACAAAATGCAACTGAAAGTGATAAAGCTGTAGCTGCTCCTACCGAAGTACAGCAAGGCGAAAAAGTTAAAATCAAATCTGAAGAACTTCCCGAAGCCGTTAAAAAATCGCTCGAAGCTCAAGAATATCGTGGCTGGATGATCAGCTCGGCCTACAAAGCTGGCGATGTTTATGAGGTAGAGCTGAAGAACGGTGCGGAAACAAAGACCGTTAAGTTCAACAAGGACGGAAAGAAAGTCGAATAATCGACTTGTCCTCACAACCTGTAAACAACCGATTGGAAGAAAGCTGGGAATTATTCCAGCTTTCTTCTTTATTTTAGCCCCATATGGGCGCGATTCTCGTAATTGAAGATGACTTGACCTTTTCCAGGATACTGGAAGGATTTCTTACCAAGCAAGGATTTTCCGTCACCGTTTGCCACAAGGGTCATGATGGCCTGCAAACGCTGAAAACCAAAGCATTCGACCTCGTTTTGCTGGACTACCGCCTGCCCGACACCACGGGCATGGACGTGCTCACCGAGATCAAAAAGCATTCCCCGCACACCCAGGTCATCATCATGACCAGCTTTTCCGACATCCGCACGGCGGTGAAGGCCATGAAGATGGGGGCCTATGAATACATCACCAAGCCCGTCAACCCCGACGAATTGCTGATGTTGCTCCAACAGGCGTTAAAAAAAGAAAACGCCCCGACACCTTCGGTCAATATCCAACCCAAGTCGACAGCATCCAAGCAATTTGTGGAGGGCACCAGCCCCGAAGCCAAGCGTTTGCATGAGTATATCCGCCTGGTGGCGCCCACCGACATGTCGGTGATCATAGAAGGGGAGAGTGGCACGGGAAAGGAGAACGTAGCCCAAACCATCCACCGCCTCAGCGCCCGCGCCAAGGCCCCCTTTGTAGCCGTCGATTGTGGAGCGCTCTCCAAAGAGCTCGCTGCCAGCGAATTGTTTGGCCATACGAAGGGCTCGTTCACGGGCGCCGTCCAGGACAAGGTGGGCCAATTCGTAGATGCCCACAAAGGCACGCTCTTCCTCGACGAGGTGGGCAACCTTTCTTATGAAGTACAGGTAAAACTATTGCGGGCCATCCAGGAGCGTATCATCCAACCCATCGGCAGCAACAAAGAAGTCAAAATAGACGTGCGCATCATCACCGCCACCAACGACGACCTGGCCGAAAGTGTAAAGAAGGGATTGTTCCGCGAAGACCTCTATCACCGCCTCAACGAGTTCAAACTAAAAGTGCCCGCCGTCCGCCATCGTGAAGAGGACCTCGACGAGTTTCTGAACTTTTTCCGCGAACTGGCCAACGCCGAACTCGACCGCCACGTCACCGGCTTCAACAAAGAAGTCACCGAGATCTTCCGCACCTACGAGTGGCCCGGCAACCTGCGCGAAATGAAAAACGTGGTAAAACGCGCCGTCCTCCTCACCAACGACGGCCTCATCACCGCCGCTGCCCTCCCCGTAGAAATGCTGGAAACCATCCGCAACCCCCAACCCAAACCCAACAACGACACACCGGTCTACGACCTGAAGGCCCTGCAAGAATCACAGGAAAAAGAAATGATCATGAAGACGTTGAAAGAGGTGCGCTACAACAAATCCAAGGCCGCCCGCATCCTGAACATCGACCGCAAGACCCTGTATCTAAAAATCGAAAAATACGGCATCGAATAACCCCCTTTGGTATCTTTCCAAACAGAGCCTCCACCCCCGTTTGTTGGTGTCCCACCAACAAACATTTTTAACCCGCCATTTCACGGTGAAGCGTCCCATTGATGCGCCCATTCACCGCCGTTGTTGGTGTTCTTCACCAACAACATTTTATCCCAGCACGCCACAGCGACAACCCGTTTGATGCGCCGCATCACGAAACCACATTCACCTGAATACTCATCAACAACCCCTCCACACCATCCTTCGCATCCAACAATTGTTGCAACACCTCCTGCAACGCCACCCCATCTGCCAACTGCATCTCAATATCCCGCAACGTTCCCGATAACTCAGAAGACCCCATCTGCCCGATCCGTCCCGCCAGCTTGTGCACGATCTCACGGATAGGCTCGGCGCGCATATGCTTCAACTCCAGATCCAGGTTCACGACATCGCGCTTCGTCTCTTCGATAAATTGTTGCAATACCGACTGGAACAATGCCTCATCCCCCAGGGTCATGAGCCGCAACATGGAAAGATTGGGATCCAGGGCGTCGGCATTGTCGGCGTCGATGCCCAGCACGTCAAGCAGCTCATGTTCGCGGAAGGGTTTTGACAGGACCACATCGAAGCCCTCGTCCAACAGTTGCTGGCGCTCCTGGGGGAAGACGTGTGCCGTGAGGGCGACAAAGCATGTTTGAGGAGGATATTTTTTTCGCAGGGCATGACAGAGTTCCACGCCGTTGATGTTGGGCATGCGAATGTCCATCAGGATGTGCGACACGGCGGCGTCCGGTGTTTGATTGATGAGGTCTTGCGCCTCGTCGTAGGTGGTGAAATTCACTTCGTTTTTTTGAAGGATGAGGCTGCACAGTCGCAGGATCATCGCGTCGTCGTCGACGACCAGCACTTTTCCGGTGAAGGCGCTCCTCGGTTGTTTTTTCTGTGCCGTATGCCGTGGTGTGCCGGCCGTGGCGCGCGCGAAGGGAATGGTTGCCCTGAACGTCGAGCCTTTCTCCGGCACGCTCGCAACTTCCAGGGACCCGCCCTGCGCTTCGACCAATGATTTCACAATGGTCAATCCCAATCCCGTGCCGCCATAGTGACGCGCGATCAGTGCGCTGGCTTGTTCGAATTGATTAAAGATTTTCTCCAGGTCCTCGGGGCGTATGCCGATGCCGGTATCGGTGACTTCGAAAATGCAGCGTATGTACGCGTCTTCCTCGTCCTCCACGGTCGTCACCGAAAGTTTCACCGATCCCTTTGCGGTAAACTTGATCGCGTTGCCCATGAGGTTATAAAGGATTTGTCGCAGCCGGAAGCCATCGCCCAGCAACTGAAAATCGCGGGCATGTTCAACGTTGAGCACCAGCGCCAGGGCTTTGCGGTCGGCCTGTATGCGCAGGGCGGATTCCACTTCGCGTACGAGTGCAAAGAGGTCGAACGGCTCTTGCTCTAAGGTGAAATTTCCGCTGGAAATGCGGCTGTAGTCCAGCACTTCGTCCACGATGTGGAGCAGGTGTTCGGAAGAGCTGTGGATGGCGTCGATGGCTTCGCGGGTTTGTCCGCGGTGTTTCAATTGTTCGGCAAACCCGATGATGGATTGCAGCGGCGTGCGGATCTCGTGGCTCATGTTGGCCAGGAAGCGCTGCTTGATCTGGCTCAATTCTTCGGCTTCATCTTTTGCTTTCTCGAGTTGTTCTTTGTAATAATTACTCCGGCCAATATCGACCCAGATCAAATACACCAGCAGGGCTGCTCCCAGGAAGAACGCGCCGAGCAGGATCCCGATGTTGGAAATACTTTTTGTTACCAGGGCAATGGCGTGGTCGTTCTTTTCGTGCATCTGCGCCAATTCTTCATTCTCCACGTCGTGGAGGATGCTGAGCAGTTTATTAATGAGCAGGCTGTTGGCGTGAATGAGCTCCAATTCTTGCTGCAACAATTTTTTATTTTCGGCGCGCTGATCTTTCTCCAGGTCCGTCATGATCTTCTCCACCTCTTCCAGGGCCTTATTTTGACGAGACACCGCCAGGGTGTCAACGGTCACGCTAAGCTCTTCCTGGACTTTGACGTGTGTCGTGGCCGGCGGATTGTTCTTTTTCTTACTGAAGAGCTTGCCCAACCCCGACCGTTCTTTTTGAGCGGCAACCGAATCGCGCGTGTAGGTGGTAATGGTTTTCTTTTCCGTTGTCACGACACTGGAGTCGACCAGGATCTTTTCGTGTTGGAGGATGGTGGAGAGTGTGTCGAGCCGTATGGAAAGGCGGCGGTTGTCGGCCACTTCGGATTTTAGTTTCAGATAGGAAAAGAACATTGAATTCCTTTTCTGCAGGATCTGCTTTATGGTGATCAGCCGGCTGTGTTGCGCCGTATCCCATTTGAGCAAACCCAGGGAGTCGATCTTATTGCCGAGGGATTTGGATTGTTTGAGAAATGCTTTGTAGGGTTTCCTCGGATTCCGGATGGCCTCTGCGCGCTGGAGTTGATCCAGGGCGGTGATCTCCTGAAAAATATCATTCAAAGCATCCAACTTCCGATTCGGCGCCGAAAGCTCGTTCACCGTGTCCAGCATCTCGCGAAACCCAAAATGAGTAATCCCCAAGGCCAGAAAAATGGCGACAAAGGCCAGGAGAAACCCCGCCAGGATCTTCCGTTTCACCGAAGTTGGATAAAGCTTATCGCGAAAATATTGCATACCAATTGGGGAAAAAACAATGATTGGTGGCCATAAGTTAGGGATAGATTGGGTTTTATGGGGCAAATTTTCGCTGGATTCTGGCTCCTGGCTCCTAAATTCTGATTTCTTCCAATTAATACTGATTTTGCACCCCCATCCTACAATAATCCGCCCTCCTGTCCCGACTTAGGAGGTAACTAAGCATAATGGAAGCGATGGACTTGGCCATGCAAATGAAAGAGCAAACATTTCTCCGGGAGAAGGACAAGTTGCTGGGATTTATCCGCAACCGGGTTTCTTCTGTGGAGGAGGCGGAAGACATTCTGCAGGATGTATTCTATCAGTTCGTAGCCGGCTACGACACGATAGAGTCCCTGGACCGTGTCACCTCCTGGCTATTTTCGGTGGCAAGGAACAAGATCATCGACCGTTATCGCCGCGATGCCGCCCGTCCGAAACGTGCCGATCTCGAGACGCATGCCGGGACGGACGACGATGCGCCGCTTACTTTACAGGATATCTTGCCCGATTTGGGCAATACTCCCGAGGACGCCTATTTACGTGATGTGATCTGGGACGCCATTATGGAAGCCCTGGACGATTTGCCCGCCGAACAGCGTGAGATCTTTATACTCAATGAGATTGAAGAGCGCAGTTTCCGGGAAATAGCCGAGGAAACGGGCGTTTCGATCAATACCCTATTGTCGAGGAAGCGCTATGCGATCCTCGCTTTGCGAAAAAAATTACAACGACTGTATAAAGACATTTAAAGCATTTGGATTATGAACCGAGTAGTAAAATTTGTAGCGTGTGTGGCCCTGGGCGTTTTGGCGATTTTTGTCTTTGGATGGGTGACGATGAGCCTTTGGAACTGGCTTGTCCCGGTCTTGTTTGCCGGTCCCGTCATCACCTTCTGGCAAGCCCTGGGTTTGTTCCTGTTGTCTAAAATCTTGTTCTCCGGCTTCGGGGGCGGAAAACGCGGCTGGCATCGCCCGCATCCCGCCGAAGCCCACTGGAAGAATAAGTTATATGCTAAGTTTTCGTCTATGAGCCCCGATGAGCGGGCTGCCCTCAAACAAAAAATGAAGGACAAATGGTGCCGCTGGGAAGAAACCCAAGCTGGCGACACGACCGGTTCCACCGGTTCAAACGGTTGAGGCTGATATTTCCGAAGAAATTCTCTTAAAAAGTTACGAAAAAGTGGAACCATAGCCCACTTTGAGCGTTCAAGGAAACTATGGAAACTTTTGTAATGTAAATAGTTTCCATAGTTTTGCAACCCTTATGGAAGAACAAGACATCAAACGCAAGATTTTAAAAGGGGCAGAAGGCCTCTTCATGCGATATGGCGTGCGCAGCATCTCTATGGATGATATCGCCCGCCACCTCACCGTCTCCAAAAAAACCCTCTATCAGCACTTTGCCGATAAGGAAGACATGGTCACCATGGTGTGCCAGATGCACCTCAAGGAAGGTCAGAAGGAATTTGACGAGATCAGGGTGACCGCAGAAAACGCGATCGACGAACTGGCCAAGCTTTCGATTTGTCTGAAGCGCAATATGGAGGAGATCAATCCCTCATTGTTGTTCGATCTTCAGAAATACCACCCGCGGGCCTGGGCCATCTGGCAGGAATTTAAAAAGAGCTGCATCTACGATTCGGTGAAAGCCAACCTGGACCAGGGCATCGCCGAAGGCTATTACCGGCCCGAGCTCAACACCGAGGTCCTGAGCATTGTTAGAATGGCCACGGTAGAGATCGTTTTTGATGATCATACATTTCCCCAGCAACAATTCAAGCTGGCGGACGTGCAAATGGAAATCTTCGATCACTTTGTACACGGCCTCGTTACTGAAAAAGGACGGAAGTTGTATCAGAAGTACAAAGAGAAGAAGGCAGTAGAATTGAACCCAGTAAACCAAAGATAAACCAAGAATACCGATGAACCGCTTTTATCAAATTTTAGTACTCAGTTTAATAGTGCCGTTGGGTGTGAAGGCCCAGCAACAGGCTACTCCGAAGAGCTCCTTCACGCTGGATGAATGCATCACCTATGCATTGACCAACACCGTGAACGTGAAGAATGCGCGTGTGGATGCACAGATT
>CBIHQM010000361.1:0-7325 GCA_966211885.1 uncultured Chryseolinea sp. | reverse complement strand
CTTTCAACAGCCCCCCACAAGTTGCATTTCTGACTACTGGATACTGGCTACTGGATACTGGCTACTGGCTACTGGATACTGGCTACTGGCTACTGGATACTGACGATGTGTAATGACCTAATCGTGAGGTGTAAGTTCTCAACAAACTCCCTCCGCAACGCTTGAAGTTTACTGGAACGGCGACCTCAGGTAGAGTTCAAGTTGGAATACAAACCCGGAGGTTTTCACGGCTGTTATTTCGCCGGGCAGGTGCGTGCTGATATTGCGGCGATAACCTCCAAAGGCTTCGGCTCCGATCAGCTTTGTGAATTGTTTGTTGTAGGCAATACCCAAATCGACCTCGGTTCTCCTGAAGGCATAGGGCTGCGTGCCGCTGTTGATCCAATAGGCGCGCGTAACGGCTTCGGCCCTGACATAGAGAAGATCCGTTGGAGATAGATTCCGGCGCAAGGCGATCTTGTAGGGCAGATTTATTTCAATACCACCTTTCGATGAGTAATTGTAGTTAAACATAAAAGCCGGGAGGACGGTGAAACGGTTGAAACTCTTATTCACCATAAAACCAAAACCGATCTCCCGGTTCGGTGCCGTGCGTTTGATAAAGATGGATGAGAACGTATAGTTGATGGGAACGTTGGCGTGCGGTTGATCACGAAGATTTCCGCTTTGATTGACGTTGGCGTTGAAGGCAAGCCAGGAGGTGCTATCCAGGGTAACGCACGAGCGGATATCAAGCCCCATAGAACGAAGGTTCCAGCCCCCCAGGGGGCGGAGCGGGTTCTCTCCGTCGCTTTGAAATTCAAGTTGCTCGGTGCGGTATTGTGGCCCCAGCAGCAACGCGAACCTTGACAGGTTCACCACCGGTATCCACATCTTGAAGTAGAAATCCTCCTGCGTATAGGCCTTTGTTGGTGAACCGTCGACCCGGTACGCCTTTCCCGGCGCTTGTGTATGCCGGAGTGTGATCCATTTGGAAGGACTCATTCCCGGAAGCCCCGGTCTTCGTTTTTGATTTTGGCAACGCGCCATTTGACCCGAACACAGGAATAAGCTTACCAACAAAGTGCACTGCGTAAATTGGCGGACGGTTCGATTCATATTCTTTTTGGCCCTTCAATAAAACCTCAAGTTACATTCGTGTCGATCGAGAGACGGAGCGAAGACATCACGAATAGCAATCGAGTAATATTTGGGGAATTAATTGCAATATACGACAACCTGTCGGATGTTTTTTCGTAGTTGGGTGGATAAAATCATGCTTCACAACAAAGCTTCACAAACAAGCTTCACAACAAAGTCCGCTGATTAGTCACAAGTGTCACGGCAAATTCCGAACCGTTTTTGTCATACGTCCCGGCCTTGTCATCGGGACTGGCCGAATGCCCGCTCCGGTTGTATAACCGGGTCACAATGGATAACTTCTGATCGTTTTTTGTCGATGCGAAAAGCCTGCAAATTCAACTAAAAAGCCCATATTTAAGGACTACGGTAAAGTCACATGAACAAAAGTCTACCCTCGAAAACACTTTTACTCCTGTTGTTCCTGGCCTCCTGCGCATCCTATAAGCGACAATATTCAAAGGACGCGCGGCAATGGAAAAATGCGACCCCATCTCCCGATCTGGTACTCAAACATACCATGTACATGCTTGGTGATGCCGGAAATGCAACGGAACCCGGCAGTGGGGGCGTGATTAAATACCTGAAAACCAAACTCGCCTCGGCATCAAAAAACAGCTCTGTTTTGTTCCTGGGCGACAACATTTATGAATATGGGATGCCACCCAAGGAAGAGCAGGTAAAACGCGCCGACGCGGAACAACGCATCCTCGCCCAGTTGCAGATGCTCGACGATTTTAAAGGGCGCCCCGTCTTTGTCCCGGGAAATCACGACTGGCGTGGCTGGGGCCAGACCGGACTGCACAGCCAGGAGAAATTTGTGGAATCCTATCTCAACACCCATCGCGGTGTGAGCGACAAAGACGATTGGGAAAACTACTTCCTGCCCGACGATGGCTGTGCCGGCCCTGAAGCGATCGAACTGAACGACAACGTTGTGATACTGGTGGTAGATTCCCAATGGTGGCTGGGAGACTCTGACGAGGAACCAAAAATGAATGACGGATGCGGCGTGCGCAACAAGGCGAGCTTCCGTTTTATTTTTGAAACCATGGTGCGCAAATACCGCAACCAGAATTTGATCATCGCCCTGCACCACCCACCCTATACCTATGGCCCGCATGGCGGTGGGTTTACGGTGAAGCAACACTTGTTTCCACTGACGGACGTGAATCCCAAATGGTGGGTTCCCCTTCCGGGTATCGGAAGTTTAGCTGCATTTTTCAGAGCCAGTATTGGATCGAAGCAAGATCTTGCCCACCAGGACTACAAGGAACTCCGCGCGGCCCTATTAGCCGCTGCCAATAAAAATGGAAGCTTCATCTTCGCCAGCGGTCATGAACACGCCTTGCAATATATCGACCGCGACGGTCAGCAGTTTATTGTGAGCGGAAGTGCATCCAAGACCAGCCCGGTCGATCTGGGCCGGGGGTCGGAGTTTGCATCCGGTGCTTTGGGCTATAGTACGCTTTCGTTTTACGAAGGAGGAGAGACATGGGTACAGTTCTATGAGGTGAATGCAGAAGGGACAAGCGAGACCTTGGTGTTCCAGAAAAAAATAAAAGATAAGCTGCCGCTTGCTGGCGAAGTGCTTCAGACGTCCTTTCCGGAATACGATCAGCACCTGGACTCTACTACGCAGGCGGTCACGAGCAATCTTGTGAAGCCGATTGGGAAGTTCCATAAATTCTTCCTGGGCGCCCACCACCGCGATCTTTACCTGGAGCAATATAAATTTCCCGTGCTGGACATGAACACGTTTAAAGGTGGCGTTACCGCAGTCAAGCAGGGGGGAGGCAATCAGACCAACTCCCTTCGGGTGCAAGATGCCAATGGGCGCGACTATGCATTCCGTGGGATGACAAAGGACGCCACGCGTTTTATGCCTTATCCATTCAACAAAATGGTGGCTGCCAAATACCTGGTGGAGGATAACTTCCTGGCGACACATCCTTTTGCGCCATTGGCCGTTCCCTATCTCGCGGAGGCTATCAACGTCTATCATGCCAACCCGCGATTGTACTACATCCCCGCACAGCCGCAACTGGGAATTTACAATAGGCTCTTTGGCGGAGGCATGCACCTGGTCGAAGAGCGTGCGTCCGGAAAGCATTGGAAGGGAGCGCCCTTCTTCGGTTCGCCCGATAAGATCGTGGGTACGCTGGACATGGTCGACAATCTTTTGAAGGACAGCAAATACCAGGTGGATGAAGAATGGGCGGTGCGTACCCGGCTCCTCGACTTTCTCATTGGCGATTGGGACCGCCACGACGATCAATGGACCTGGGCATGTCTCGACCAGGAGGATGGCTCAAAACTATACCGCCCGATTCCCCGCGACCGCGATCAGGCGTTTTCGGCTTATGACGGATTGGTCTCTGGTATGGCCCGGCAAACGCTACCCTTCCTGCGTCAACTGCAATCGTATGGTCCGGAGATCAATAGCATGAAATGGACGACGTGGAGTGCACGGCTTTTTGACCGGACCTTTCTGAACGAGCTCAGTTGGGCGCAGTGGGAAGCCCAGGTAAAATTTATACAGGAACATCTCACCGATGAAGTCATTGAAGGGGCGTTCCGCGACTGGCCAAAAAAAGCGCGTGAACTTTCTGCACAAAGTATCATCACCAGCCTGAAGACACGTCGCAACGACCTCATGAAAATCGCCCGTACACACTATGAGTTCCTGGGGCAAAAAGTTGACGTCATCGGCACGGAAGACCGGGAACGTTTTGAGGTGGAGCGCGTCGACGATGACCATACCAAAGTCACGGTCTATGAAATAAACAAGAAAGGGGAGATCAAACACCAGATCTATCAGCGAACCTTCGAGAACGACGTCACGCCCGAAATCGATCTTTATGGTAACGGCGACGACGATGACTTTGTCGTGAAGGGCGACGTGTCGAAGGGAATCCTCGTGCGACTCATAGGTGGTTTGGGGAACGATGAATTTACGGATGAATCGCACGTGGCACGGGGCAGCAAGAAGACCTTTGTGTATGACGACCTCCGGAAGAACACGCTCAATGCCGGACCAGAGACCCGCGACAAACGGACGGATGTCGCCCGCTTTAATATTTATGACCGGCGCGGCTACGACAGCGAGTACGACATCGCCATACCCTTTCCCATCATCGGGTTTAACCCCGACGATCAGCTCTTGGTGGGAGGGACTATGAATTTGGTGAAGCATGGATTTAAGAAGGTTCCCTATGCATCGCTTCAGCGCATAGGGGCGTCGTTTGCCACGGGAACGCAAGCCTTCAAGGCCAATTATGAGGGCGATTTCCTCAACGTGGTGAAGAACTGGGATTTCTATCTCGACGCACAGTATCACGGCCCCAGCTTTGCCTTCAACTTTGCCGGCCTGGGCAATGAAACGCGTCGACCGGTAGACAATCCCAACTTCTATCGCGTGCGGCAGGGATTGATACGCCTTTACCCCGCCATCAAGAAACGTTTTGCAGGGGTGGGCGGCTACTTCACCCTCGGCCCGACCTTTACCGTCTCGCATATCGAGAACACCGCCGGTCGGTTTATCCGGATATACGGTCAGGGAGAAAATGCGGAAATATTTGACCGGAAATATTTCGCCGGCGCTGAGCTGGGGTTTCACTACAACAACGTCGACAATTTATTTGCCCCACACGCCGGTGTCCGGTTCAATACTACCTTGAGTTGGATGGACAATATCAAGGAGGACAGGAGTTTTACGTCGCTACGCTCACAGCTCGCGGTGTTCAAGGCTGTGGATCGGAAGGAGAACCTGATCATCGGAACACAGATCGGCTATGGACAAAATTTCGGCAAGGGTTACGAGTTCTTTCAGATGCCAACGCTTGGCGGATCGCTAGGTCTGCGGGGCTATCGCACGGAACGTTTCTATGGCGACATCGCCTACTGGCAAAGCACCGACGTTCGCTGGCGGATCAGCAGCAGCACCAACCGGATCCTTCCGTTTACATTGGGCCTGTTTGGCGGCTTCGACTATGGCCGGGTATGGCTGATCGGCGAGTCATCCGAAGCCTGGCATAACAGCTATGGCGGTGGGCTTTGGGTTGCACCGGTGGACGCGTTGGTTTTTTCCCTGGGAGTGTTTGTGCCAAAAGAGGAATACGAAGAATCTCCAAGAGGGGTGTTTCGGGTTGGATTTAGCTTTTGAGGGGCGAGATGGGAGGGTTAATGTTGGATGCCATGTTTCCCGTACTTTTTCTTAAAGGCTTCAGGTTGGATTGATGGATTTAAACGGGTTCACCAACAGCCACAACATACTACCAATAAACAACACAACCGCCAGCACAAAGAGTGGCGCATTGAAGCTTTGCGTAACGTCGACAATCTTTCCAAAAAGGATGACCAGGAAAAACGCTCCCGTCTGTCCGAAGAAATTCATCATCCCCACCACGGTGCCCACGCGGTCGCCCCCAATGTCGACACACGTTGCAAAAGAAGCGATGACGTTGAACGGGTAAAAGAGCAGTCCGCTATACAGGCAGATCACCACCAATACATTGTTCGTCGTGAGCGCGGCCGCTAAAAAAGAAACCGCCATCAGGCTCAACGCCAGCACCCCAATGACCCTCCGGCCCCAAAGCAGGCCCTTGCGTTTCATCCACCAGTCGCTGAGAAAGCCAGCGGATAGCGCGCCGACGATCCCGAAGACGAACGTGTAGAAGGTGATCATTTTCATTTCGCTTTCCGAAAAGTGCCGTCCCTCTTGCAGGTAGACAGGCATCCAGGCAATAAAAAAATAGAGGCCCCATTGCGAACAAAAGTACGAGCCGATCAGGGTCAGCAGACTGCGGTTGGTCAGTGCCGCCCTCCACGGGAACGTTGACCTTTCCGCCACAAAACGCCGGTTGTCTTCAATGAGCTTTTGCTCTGCCTCGGAAATGCCTTTCATCTCCGAGGGATTGTTCCGGAACCACGCGAAGCACACCAACACCCAAAGCAAGCCGATCACACCACTGATCATAAAACTCGCACGCCATCCAAACGCAGCAGCCACGGGAACGACGAGAAGCGGCGCCAGTGCCGCGCCCGTGTTTTGTCCCACAAACAAAGCAGACAAACTTCTCCCCGTTTCACTCACGGGAAACCACCGCGACACCACACCCGAACTGGTTGGAAAGGCTCCTGCCTCACCGGCACCAAATAGAAACCGAACGGCAATCAACGAGACCAACCCCGAAGTCGCGCCGGTGAGCACGGTGAATATTGACCACCAGATGACAATACGCATCAGCACCGCGCGCTGTCCGATGCGGTCACCCAAGATGCCGGAGGGAATTTCGAACAACGCATAGGCCAGTGAAAACGCGGCCAGCACCCAACCGAATTCCTCATTACTCAAATTAAACTCCGATTTTATACGAACGCCCACCAGCGAAATACACACGCGATCGAGATAGGTGATGAGGATCAAAAAGAAGAGCAGGATGAGTACGCGATACCGGTAGGGGAATGTCTTCAGCATGGTGGAGCTTTGGTTCAGGGTCGTGCAACGGTCTGCCGAGGTGGTTTACCCGACCGTCCGGTCAAACCAAATTTAGGTAATCGCAGGGAGTTTTGGTAGCAGCCGGTCTTCCGGCAGGAAGTTATATCCTGGGGATCGCGTGGACGGCGCGACCAAAACGTAAAGTTCGTGAAGCTGCAATAGCCATCTGTCGGTGGACTTTACAACAAAATAACTTGGACTTTTTGGCAAAGTGACTTGTTCTGTTTGTGTCGAGTTTTGTAACATCAAAATCAAATCAAATGGAAAATCAAAATTCAAAGACATTAGTTCTAGTCACAGGCGGATCTGGTTTCATAGCCGTTCATTGTATTTTAAAATTACTGCAACAAGGCTACACCGTTAGAACAACACTTCGTTCATTAAAAAGAGAAGGTGAAGTTAAGGATATGCTCAAGGTTGGAGGCATTGATCATTTTGAAAATTTATCGTTTATGGAAGCCAACCTTTCTAGCGATAAAAACTGGAATGAAGCGGTGAAGGGTTGTGATTATGTTTTGCACATTGCATCGCCTACACCCGTCATTAAAGTTACGCACGAAGATGAAATGATCAATCCTGCAAGGGATGGCGTCCTAAGAGTTTTAAAAGCTGCCAGAAATGCTAACGTAAAACGAGTAGTCTTAACTTCTGCCTTTGGCGCCATTGGCATGGGTTACGGCTTCGGCCGCTGGAGGTCAGCATGACC
>CBIHQM010000360.1:0-7348 GCA_966211885.1 uncultured Chryseolinea sp. | reverse complement strand
CTGAAGTCTGAGCAAGTGGAACGGGTGCAAGCTATCTATGAAACCGAAATGCGCGAGCGCGAGAACCGGGAGCTGCGCATCGAAAAAGAATTGAAGGACACCCAATTGGTCGAACGGGAGAACCTGATCGCTGCGGTGTCGATTCTATTGGTTATTACTGCCGTATTCGCGATCATCCTGTTTCGTCAACGCCGGAAGATCCTCGTGGCCAACGCCGGTCTGAAAGAGAAAAACGAGGAGATCCATTCCCAGAAAAATTCCATTGAACTCCAGGCCGCGTCGTTGCTGAAACTGAACGAGACCTTGCAAGATCTGAACCGTTCGCTGGAGACCCGCATCGACGAACGCTCACGCCAGTTGGTGGTTCAAAATCAAAAGCTTGCAGAATATACGTTTGTGAATGCGCACAAATTACGGGCGCCGGTGGCCAGCATGTTGGGGTTGATCAGCCTGATCCAACAGGCAGATCCTCATGAGCACGAAATCATTTTGAACCATCTAAAAACCTGTGGCGACCAACTGGACCGCATCATCCGCGAGATCAGCCAGAACCTGGAGACGTCTATCCACCCCGAGAAAAAGGACTGATCAGTTCTCCAATATTTCTACTTCCACGCGCACGTTCTCTTGTGCCCGCGTACTGTTCTTATCCTGCAATGGCCGCTTGCCACCCCATGCTTTGATCTCTATGCGTTTGGGATCGATGCCGTTGTTGATCAGGTAGTCGCGAATGATCTCCGCGCGTGCTTCCGACAGTTGTTTGGCCGAGCCAAAGCCTTCTTTGGTGTCGGTGAGTGAAAAGTAGTTTTTGCTGTCTTTGGCCATGGAAATGATCTTCCCAGCGGCGCTACCGTTGGTGTGGCCGTGAAGCTTTATTTTGTACTTCTGATTTTCATTCAACATGTCCAGCAAACTGGTCACCTCATAGCGCGACTCGGGCCGCATGATGGCCGCATCCTTGAAGAAGAAGACATTATACATGACGGCCACATCTCCTCGCTGCAGGCGCACGAGGTCGAAGGGCACCACGATGTCGCCCTGGTCGTCGGCAGCGATGCCCTCGCCTTCGGGGGCATTATAGTTGATGTCGTGTTGCACTTTGCGGTAGCCGAACACTTCGGAGACCAATGAGATCTGGCCCGACTTGTTGGCGGGTGTCGAGACCTTTACCGGTGCGTTTCCTTTATAGGTACCCATTTTTCGGGCGCGCTCCGTGTCGATGGCATCTACTTCCCCTTCTACCTGGGTTTGGTCCATCGCACGAATGAGTTTGAAAAAGAAGCGTTTCCCCTCCACACCATTATCGGGTTCCGTCTTCACCGTGGCAGGGGCAGGTGCGGCCGTTGAAGGCGACGTCGCTGTTTCATTTGTGGTGGTGGCAGCCGCAGTCACTGCCGGCGACAACGAACGGCTCTTTTCTGGGGTTGTTTCGGTTGGGCTAGCGGCTGACGATGCCGATTTGGATTCTGTTGACGACGCGGGATCACGGCGCTTCACATCGGCCATGCTCTGCCGGGTTTCGGGATTGATATCGGTGCCACTGGCATCGGCTATGGCTCCGGCGCCCTGCTTGCCGAGCGGGCCGTGATAGACCCAGGTGTCGGTGAATTCGGATTCCTGTCGCAGGCGTAGTGCTTCGCGGATGGCCAGCGAGTGGTCGTCCGTGCTCAGCACATAGACATAGTACAGGTGTCGGTTTGCGTTCATTTCGAACCGGGCGTTCACTTTCAGCTCCGAGTGGGCCCGGGCTGTGAATCGCAAAGCGTTCCGGTGCACCGAGAAGGCGCCGATAACGACATAATTCGGAGTCTCCTCCATCGGCGCTTGCTCCATGCGCGCCGCTACGGTAGGTTGATCAAAAAGGATAATGGCTAAAATCCCTACCAGTGCAAAAAATCTGTAGGTCTTCATAACACTGGGTTTATTGTGCAAGCACAAAAAGTTCCACGAATATAGCAAAGAATCAACAAAATACAATTAAGATTCTACCTGTCAGGGGCTTACATTTTTGACAGAACTTCGAAGGATTGTTCCACAGATTCGCCATTCTCGTCCACCAAGGTAAGGGTGTGCCGCCCCTCCCCCAGCCGCAGCGGAAACTTGTGGGTGCGCTGGGTGCTGCCGATGTATTCTCCATCAAGATGCCAATAGACCATCGTCGTAGAATTGCGGTGTGCCAACTCGAACACCGTGCTCCCCAACGTACCGTCTAGATCACGGGGAATAAAAATTTTTGCACCGGGTTTGGGATAGATCAGGTCCATCATAGCCACACCCGATGCGGCCTCACAATCTTTCCGGAAAGGAGGCAGGGAGCGATACGATAGCGCATGGGACTTAAAATAATATTCCTGCGCCGGAGGCAACACAAACCAACGGGCTTCCACCATGCGCGCAGCCGGTTCACAAGAGTTGTGGACCCTGAATTTTTTGTCTTGGGTGAGGTACACTGTTTTATGATACGGGCATGCTGCGCTTTGCAGACCCTGCTTCACGATCCAGGTAGTATCCACTGCGTTGCACAGCGGCGTATTGCGATGACCGCTTTCGGCGCACACGGTGATCTGTTCCATTTCCATGCGTGGAAGCTCGAACCACCGCTGGCCGTCCAGTTGGGCAAAGATGTCGAACAGGAGTGGCGAGGCAGCCTCTGTCCCGGTGAGACCTGGGCGTCCCTCGCCATCGGCATTGCCCACCCATACGCCCACCACATAGTCGGGTGTTACGCCAACGGCCCAGCCATCGCGAAAGCCAAAGCTGGTGCCGGTTTTCCAGGCGATCTTTTTGGAACTATTAAAATAACGCCAGCCGGTTTCTTCGCCGGGGCGATAGAGTTCTTTCAACGCGTCGAAGGTTTGGTAGATGGCGCCGGCGCTTATCCATGACGTTGCGTCGAGCGTGGGCGTTTCTTGCGTGGTGTCGCCTGGCATGTACTGCAGGGCATGAAAATCATTTCGATCGTAGCGGTTTGATCCGGGATGATCGAAATAGTTCGTCAGCGTGCGCGCCATGGAGGCGTACATGCCGGTTATATCCCACAGCGTGCCTTCGGCGCCACCGAGGATGAGGGACAAACCGTAGTGATCGGGAGGTTTTGTCAGAGTAGAGAAGCCGATGTTGCTGAGTAGTGTATGAAATTTTTCATGCCGGTAGCTTTTTAAGAGATGGACCGCCGGAATATTCAGCGACCGGATCAAGGCTTTGTCGGCCGCCACGGCGCCGTCGTAGCTATGTGAAAAGTTTTTGGGAGAGAATCCGTTGATAAACGTCGGCACATCGGGCACTAATGTATGCGGTAATATTTTTCCCTCATCCAACATCGCGGCATAGAGGAAGGGTTTGAGAATGCTGCCGGTGCTGCGGGGTGCCATCACCACGTCCACCGCGTCGCCATAATTTCCCGGGGCTTTCGTTTCGGTGTTTCCTACATAGGCCAACACGTTGCCGGTGCGCACATCGGCTACAACGGCTGCGGCATTAAAGATCAGGTTGCTGGCGAGCCGTTGATGATGCTCGTTCACCAGCTGCTCTATCCGCAGTTGCAGGGCGGCGCGCAACGTCGTTTTCACTTTATAACCTTCCCGGCCTTCCTTTGCCACCCGCGCCAACAGGTGGCGCGCCAGGCGTGGCAACGGTTGAGGGGCTTCGGGAATAGGCTCATCCTGGGCCAGCGAACAGGCAAACGCATCGATGACGCCCTGCGCTTTCAGGGCCTCCAGGAGTCTGTCGCGCTTGGCCTTCAACCGCTCCCGGTTTTTCCCCGGGTGCATCAGCGACGGTGCATTGGGCAACACCGCCAGCAATGCCGCTTCGCCCCACGAAAGCTCTTGCGGGTCGCGGCCAAAATACCGCCAACAGGCAGCTTCCAGTCCTACCACATTTCCGCCGAAGGGCGCATGCGAGGCATACAGCGACAAGATCTCTTCTTTGGAGTGGCGCCACTCCAACCGCGTGGCCAATAACATCTCTATCCCTTTCTGAAAAACCGTGCGCGCCTTTCCCCGTCGCGACAACCGGATCACTTGCATGGTGATGGTGCTGCCACCACTCACCACACTCCCCGCCTTTATATTTTGTTTTATGGCCCGACCCATCGAAAGCAGATCGACTCCCGGGTGACTACGAAAGCGTTTGTCTTCGTACACCAGCAAAGCGGTTGAAAACTTTTCCGGCACCGTTTTGAGTTCTGGGAAACGCCATTGTCCATCGGCGGCGATGGAGGCCCCCAACAGTTCGCCCTGTGCATCTTCCAGCACGGTGCAATACGGATCGTCGAACAGGCGGCGGGGAAGAATAAAATAATAGACAACGAGAAGAAGCACCGTCGCCACAATCCAAGCCCTATACTTCAACAGGCGTTTCATTTCTTTTGATAAAAAAAGGTCCGCATGCCGGCTGTGGGGAAACAGCTGGCACGCGGACCCATATGTTATTGCGTTACGCGTTTTGTCACCTCTACCTCCATACCTTTCTTGCGAGAGTAGATACTGTGATCATACATGGCCTCGCAGGACACGGCCGGCAAATAATACGTTCCACCATAGCTGGCCGTGAGCAATACCCGGAAGGTTTTGTGTTGGCCTGCTTTGAGATCGAAGTATGTGTAAACGCGGTCGTCGCGGATGTCCTGGTACGTTGGCTTGTCGCTCTTGAGGCGGTCTTCGGCTTCATCGAGGCGGAGGTTGTTGATCTCCCAGCCCGAGGGGAAGATCTGGTTGAGGGCCAGGTTTTCGTATGGGCCGCGCATGCCGGGATTGGTCACGGTCACCGTCGCGATGAATTCCGTGCCTTGCTCGAGATGTGCCGGATCGATAGTGCCTCCATCGGTATCGGTGTAGGCTACGTTGACGGTGAGATTATTTTCCGCTTCCTCTTCGGTTCCGCGCGCCGGCGTTCCATCGGTGATCAGCCGGACGAACAAGGTGCCTTTGCTGGAACTCACGACACTTACGGCCCGTGACTTAACCCCGTCCACCGGCAACTGCACTTGTGCTATGGTGAGATCCGTCTGCGCTTCCAAGGTCTTGCCGTTGTAGGTGTATGTGAACTTGATCGGGCCTTTCTTTTCAGAACCGGCAAAAGTACCCACCGACTTGAGACACCACGCCACGGTTTGCGTGCTCATCCAATACGATCCGTTGCTCAGCGAGGCGGAGATATCTTTTACCAGCTCGAAGCCTTTCACCCGATCGTTCAACAGCACCAGCGTCTCCAGGATGATCGCTTCGTCGCGTAAGTCAGAACCATAGGAGTAGGCCATTTCCTGGTAGGGCTTCACCTTGGTGGGCAGGTTCGCGATCAGCTTTTTCGCGGCTTCGGGTTGCCCGGCTTTAGCATAGGAGGCGGCCAGCATCCACTTGGCGGTTGCCGGCAGCGACGGGAGTTCGCGCAGGCGGTTCATGGCTCCCATTTCCGGATCGCCCGCCAAAGCCAGCGAATACAAGCGATAGGCCTGGATCAATTCACTGCTGTAGGGGTCCTGGTTCTTGCGCCAACCTTGCGCTTTATTGCGTTGATACTTTTTCCAACGCTTCAACATATCGGCCGGAACAAAATAGCCTTTTGCCTCCGCTTCCAGCAGGAAGTGGCCGGCATAGGTCGACGCCCAGCTCTGCGAGTCATCGTCGCCGGGCCAGTAGCCAAAACCGCCGTCGCGCGTCACAAACGACTTCAGCCGTTCGATGCCGGCCTTCACGTTGTTTTGGACAACCGTCTTCTCGCCGTTGGTGAGTGTCTTTACCTGGTCGAGGTATAGTTGAGGGAAAACCGAAGACGTGGTTTGCTCGATGCAGCCATAAGGATATTGGAGGAGGTATTTCAAACGCTGCCCCAGGTTGATCGGCGGCAACGACGACAATTCCAGCGTGGCCGAATTTGTACCTGCCATGCCGATCGCGTCGACCGTGCCGTTCCAGGTCTTTCCGGCCTCCACCAGCGCTTCCGTTGCTTTGGAGACGGGCGGGTTGGCGTTGCGCACGTCGATCTCGATAACGTCGGTGGCGGAATATTTTCCGGATGAAGCCGTTACTTCCACCTTGCCCACACCGGTGGCGCTCTTCACGGTCAGATCAAAATCCACCGTCATGTCGGCGCCGGCCATCGTCACGCTTTGCGTTGGGTTGGCCACTTGCAGTGGACCGGAGGCTTTCACCGTGATCTTTATGTCGCGGATACTTTTCTCCATGGTGAACAGCGTGATGGGCAGCTTCAGTTTTTCTTCCGGGCCCAGCACGCGCGGCAACGTGGCCAACACCATGAGGGGCTTGCGCACCGGTGTGGCCTTTTCCGCTTTTCCATACGCGCCTTCATAGCCAGCCACCAGCATGGTCTTCACCGAACCGATGTATTGAGGCATGATAAATTTATGCTCCTGACTGCCGCCACTCATCGTGAACGGTCCCATGAACTTGACCACGGGCTTGAAACGGTTGGCTTTGGCATCGTCCTCCTTGCCGCCTTCCATGTCGCCGCCGATGGCCAGCAGTCTTTCGACGCGCGATCCAAAAGCGCCCATCACATCGTCATAAACATCCCACGTTTTAACGCCCAGTGCCTCGCGGGCATAGAAGCGGCTCCAGGCGTCGGGTGTTTTGAAGCGCGTAAGATCCAACAAGCCCTCGTCGACCACGGCCAGGGTATACGTCATTTTGCGGTTTGTTTTCTCCGACACTTTGATGGTCACTTCTTTGCCGGGTTCCAGCACGTCGGGCATGGACAGGATGGGGTCCAGGTGTGTTTGGGCGTCTTCCACGCCGATCGGTATGACGCCATACAAGCGCATGGGCAGGTCGTTGGTGGTTTGTGCATGCGGCTGAACCAGCGTGACGTGCGCAAAGATATTGGGGGTCATTTCTTTGGTGATCTCGAAAGTGAATGGTGTATCGCCTTTCTTGGTTTCCACCCAATAGGTTTGCAACACACTGCTGCCGTTCTCGATGCTAACCAAAGCCCTGGCCTGGTCGCTGCCCGGGATGGTCAGCGTTGCCTTCTCGCCGATGGAGTAGGATGGTTTGTCGGACGAGAAGGAGAGCATGGTAGCACCTTCGTTGCCGCCACGCGATCTGCCAGCCCAACCCGGCCAGTCGATGTACACCACTTTACCGGTGGTGTGACCCGATACGGGATCATATGCCTTCACATAGAACCGTCCCCATTCAGGATATTTGATCTTGAAAGTCCACGCCCCTTTTCCATTTACGGTACGGATCGTGCCGGTAGCCATCTCCTGGCTTGTTGTGGACGACATGAAATCGGCGTTTGAGCTCTCCGAGCTCCACCACCAGCGCCAATCCAGTTTGTGGATAGACATTTGAATGCCGTCGTGCGACACAGGCTTGCCGTCGGCGTC
>CBIHQM010000359.1:0-7349 GCA_966211885.1 uncultured Chryseolinea sp. | reverse complement strand
ATTGGATCGCGGGATGATGGGCGAAGGCTGCATCCCCATCCGCCAGATCCGTGCCTGGGTGGAAGCCACGGGGTTTACCGGGTTTAACGAGGTCGAAATTTTTTCGACGGCCTACTGGCAGGAAGATCAAAGTGTGTTCCTGAAAAAAAACATAAAAGCATACCGCGAAAATTCTTAAGCGTAAAACGTGATAATCATCCAACCATGAAAGAACAAAAAATCGGCATCATCATGAATGGTGTCACCGGGCGCATGGGCACCAACCAGCACCTGATGCGATCCATTGTCGAGATCATAAAACAAGGCGGCATCAAGCTGCGGTCGGGCGACCGGCTCATTCCCGACCCGGTCCTCGTGGGCCGCGATGAAGACAAGCTGCAACGGCTCGCCGCGCTGTCGGGCGTAAAAAAAATAACCACCAACGTAGACGAGGCACTGGCCGATCCGCAAAACAAGATCTACTTCGACTCGCAGACCACCGGCCGGCGCGCCGAGGGCGTTCGAAAAGCCGTGAAGGCCGGCAAGCACATCTACTGCGAAAAACCCGTGGCCGTCGATACCAAAGAGGCGATGGAGCTTTACCAGCTTTGCAAAAATGCGGGGGTGAAACACGGCGTCGTGCAAGACAAGCTTTGGCTTCCGGGCATATTAAAATTGAAGCGGCTCATCCAGCAAGGCTTCTTTGGCAAGATCCTTTCGGTGCGCGGCGAATTCGGCTACTGGGTGTTTGAAGGCGACTCCATCCCAGCCCAGCGGCCTTCGTGGAATTACCGCAAGGAAGACGACGGCGGCATCATCGTGGACATGCTTTGCCACTGGCGCTATGTGCTCGACAATGTCTTTGGCAAAGTGAAGGCCGTTTCCTGCCTGGGCGCCACCCACATTCCCGAGCGGGTCGACGAAAACAACAAACGCTACAAATGCACCGCCGACGATGCGGCCTACGCCACCTTTGAACTCGAAGGCGGCGTGATCGCACACTTCAATTCTTCCTGGACCGTGCGCGTGCGCCGCGACGACTTGTTGACCTTGCAAGTGGACGGCACCAAGGGCTCGGCCGTGGCCGGCTTGCGTGAATGTTATATTCAGCATTATGGAAACACACCCAAGCCGGTGTGGAACCCGGACATCGCTCAACCCATCAACTTTTTTGAAGGCTGGGCAAAAGTGCCGGAGCAGGAAGTCTTCGACAACGCCTTCAAAGCGCAATGGGAATTGTTCCTGAAACACGTGGCGCAGGATGATCCGTTTCAATGGGATCTGCTGCAAGGCGTGAAGGGTGTGCAACTGGCCGAGAAAGGGCTGGAGAGCTGGAGCAAGCGCTGCTGGGTCGACGTTCCTGAAATTTAAACCACGAACTCCATGAAACGCGTAGCACTGATCACCGGAGGAAGCCGCGGCATCGGCTTTGGCATTGCCGAGCAACTGGCCAAAAACGGATTTGACCTCGCCGTCAATGGCGTGCGTGCCGCAGCGGATGCCGCGGGCGCCATCGAGAAACTAAAAGCATTGGGCAGCGATGTGGTGTATTGCCGAGGCAACATTTCATCACCGGCCGACCGCGAAAATATCCTGGCCAATGTTCGCCAGCATTTCGGGAGACTGCATGTGCTGGTCAACAACGCCGGCATCGCACCGCGGGAACGCCGCGACATCCTTGAGGCCACCGAGGAGAGTTTCGACGAGGTGCTGTCCACCAATTTGAAGGGCACGTATTTTCTCTCGCAAATGGCGGCGAATTGGTTGATCGCAAAAACGAAAAGCGACCCGCAGTTCCGCGCAAGCATCATTAACATTTCCTCCATCTCTGCCACGGTGGTATCGATCAACCGCGGTGAATATTGCATCGCGAAAGCCGGTTTGAGCATGGCCACACAGTTGTTTGCTGTGCGGTTGGGCGAGTTCGATATTCCCGTATTCGAAGTACGGCCCGGTGTGATCCACACCGACATGACGGCGGGCGTGACCGAAAAATACGACAAGCTCATCGCTGAAGGATTGTGCGTACAAAGACGGTGGGGCGAATCGGAAGATGTCGGAAAAGCCGTAGCCGCATTGGCCAAGGGCGACTTCCCCTACTCCACCGGGCAAGTCGTGATGGTGGATGGCGGAATGACCATACCCCGATTGTAGCAACCGAATAAACAAATATTTCATGAAAGACCTATCCGCCAAAAGCACCTTACAGCAACTAACGTCCCTCCCAGTCCTGGCGGCCTCGCTGGGCTATTTAGTCGACATGTATGATCTGTTCCTGTTCAACATCGTGCGGGTGCCCAGCCTCAAGGCGTTGGGACTTGTCGACGATCAATTGCTGAAGACCGGCATTTGGTTGCTGAACCTTCAAATGGCCGGCATGCTCATCGGTGGAATATTTTGGGGCATCCTCGGCGACAAGAAGGGGCGGCTGTCGGTGTTGTTCGGTTCCATCCTCATCTATTCCCTGGCCAACATCGGCAACGGGTTGGTCACTTCCGTGCAAGGTTACGCCGTGCTGCGGTTCCTGGCCGGGTTTGGGTTGGCAGGTGAATTGGGTGTTGGCGTCACGCTGGTGGTGGAGATCCTTCCCAAATCCATCCGGGGCTATGGTACCACGCTGGTGGCCACCATGGGCGTATTCGGTGTGTTGCTTGCTTTTTCGATCGTTCATTTTTTTGCGTGGCGCGTATCGTATTTCATCGGTGGTGGACTTGGCCTTTTGCTGATGGCCTTGCGCTTCAGAGTCTTTGAATCGGGGATCTTCATGCAACTGAAGGAAGCGAACACCCGGCGCGGCGACCTCCGTATGTTGTTCAACAACAGGACCCGGATTTTGAAATACCTGACCTGTATCATCATGGGCGCACCCATTTGGTTTGTCGTCGGCATCCTCATCACCCTGTCGCGCGAACTTGGCGGGGCCATGCAACTCAATGAGCCCGTCGATCCGGGACAGGCTGTGTTGTATGTCTTTGCTGCCCAGGTGGCGGGCAATCTCGTGAGCGGTTTTTTTAGTCAATACTTACAAAGCCGTAAAAAAGTAATTTTCATTTTTATGGGAGGATCGCTCCTGTTTGCCTTAACGCTTTTGCTAGCGCCGATCGAGCACGCGACGGAATATTACATCTTGTGTTTATGCCTCGGATTCTGTTCCGGCTACTGGACGCTCTTCATCACGGTGGCCGCCGAACTGTTCGGCTCCAACCTGCGCGCTACCGTAGCCACCACCGTCCCAAACTTTGTGCGGGCCACGATCATACCGCTGTCGTCCCTTTTCATCTTTTTGAAAGGTTACATGGTCGATAGCATGCACGCAGATGTCAACACCGGAACGCTTCGGGCCGCCCTGATCACCGGTTTGATCACCTATGCCCTCGGCATGGTGGCGCTGCTGTACCTGGAAGAGACCTTTAAGAAAGACATGAATTATATCGAGGAGAATTGACGCTCTGAAAAGTCAGCAAGAATCGGGTTCGACTCTTTTATCCTGCACCATAGTTTTGAATTAAATATTTAACACTATGGAAAATCAAAAAGGATTATCAAAAGAAGAAATCAACAAGGCCATTGTGGGACGTTGGTTTACCGATTTCTGGGGTGAGACGTGTAACCTCAGTATTGTGGATGAGTTGGCATCGCCGAATATGTTGCTTCAATATTCGCTGCATGATCCCCGCCGCGGTCGACAAGACATCAAAGCTTTCATGACGGACTTCAGAGCAGCCTTTCCGGATCTGAAATTCTGGGGCGCTGCGGATCTTATCGCCGAAGGTGATTATGTAGTGGGTCGTTGGGAAGGCGGTGGCACACACACTGGTCCTGCGTTCAGCGACTTTCTCGCCGGGTCGTTGCCTGCCGCTACCGGACGGAAGATGCACTTCACCGGAACAACGGTTTTGAAACTGGAGAACGGCAAGATCGTAGAAGAGATCGGTCTCGACGATGGTGTCACGGCGTTGACACAATTGGGTCTTATGAAGGCATCGTGATCAAATGAAAGAGGCTGTCTCCTTTTTGAAGGCAGCCTCTTTATTCACCCGATCATGCGAGTGATCTTCCCTGGTAATTATTGATTCTTCAGAAAACCTGTATTCGTTGTGCCATCGTCATAGGACGAATTGATAGCAGTAAGCACGGTGGTCATTTGCGACGGGGTGTAACTCGAAGCGCAACCTCCAAGTACTTTCTCCGCTTCGGCCAAGACCTGTGCTACGGTCCAACCCTTGAAGTCACCCGATGTGACGATCGCATTGGCGAGCTTCGTGGAGGAAGCACCGAAGTTTTCGTCAAATGCGTCGAACGTTACGGAGAGTTTGAGGGCAACGACATGCATGGCCAGTGTATTCTTCGGATTGTTGGGATCCTTTGGTTTTTCCGTCGGGTTCAAATAGCTCTTGGTTAATGCTGACGGTGTACCGCCTGAAGGCAAACCGTCGGTAATGGCTTGCGCAGAGGTAAAGGTTATCGTATAGGTACAACCCACTACCAATCCCGCGGGGAATGCACCGGCAAAATTCTTGTGCAAATACGTTCCAGGGTTGCCACCATTCGGCGGGGCGCCCCAGCCACCTGGAGTTTGGGTGCGAAGGTTCTTATCATCCGGTGGAACACAGGAGCAATACTCCTTGTTCAACGTTGTTGTGAGGAGTTCGAGTTGACTGGTGGTTGGATTATATCGGGCAACGGTGACAATTTCATCTATGCATCCACATTCCGGCAGATCCTTCAAAGGGATGACCAGTGTGAACTCGCGTACCTCCGGGCTTTGTGGGAAGTACTGAAAGTACGGATAATCGGAAAAGGGTGGAATGCTATTGCAATCCCCTGCAAATACCCTCAAGTCATATAAAAACCATTCCATGCCTGTCAGGTCATAATGCAGGGTAATGTTGGTTTGATCGACCGTTATTTCAACGGATCCAACCGCCAGGTCATTCGCCAGCAGCGGAAGGATATGGGTTTCTCCACAATTAATACCGGTTTCGGTTATCCTTGCATTGGTGCCGTTGTACTTGTGAAGGATGATGGTTTCTTTGGACTTTCCTGAAGTGTCCTTGAAAAGATCATCATGTTGGTTTTCCTGGCAGCCTAGTGCCAGGAAAACCAACGAAAAAAGCCAACTAATTCTTTTCATGATTTTTAAGTTTAGGTTTAGGTCTGTCTATATAATTTACTCATAAAAAAGCCTCGAAACTGCCAGGTTCGATTTTCGACTTGCGAATTATAATCAATCGTTCGCAACCGATTGAAATTTGATTTCATCAAGGTTTATTTGCCGGAAACAGGCATGTGCTTAGCAACAATTTTCCTTTTTTTTGAAAATACGGCGAGCGCATTTACAGGCGCTTATTTCCGCTTATTTTGATCATTTCTGAATGAAATGATCTCGTCTTGTAAATGACATTGATAGGAGTCATATCGGTGTTATCACGCCGATATTTCTGATGTAGTTGCACATCCTTTCACGTGTCTAACGCATAACATACAACGGGTTATCCCCTAAGAGACGCTATCTCTATATTCACAGGTGGTGTGCATCTTCATGGCGGTGTGAAATACTCCATAAACACGACCTTCCCCGCTTTGAAATACACGATCATATAATGCTTTGCATCGTTGCCTCTCAGCACGAGGTATCTTGAGATCGACGTTATCTTATAGGCCTCGAGTGCCTTGGTGACCTCAGCCACGGACATGCCGATGCCGATGCCTTGTTTGGTCTTGAATTTCGAAGTCTCCACATCGGCATGGATCACCGAGGCATCGCCCTGGCTTGTTTTGAGGACAATAAAAATGTCGCTCCCAAAAGCATAACGGAACGCGGTGTCGATGCCGTTGTTTTCATGTTTACTCCGCACCGGCTGTTTTTGGATCTGAGGACCCGGCGATGTAGATGACGAGAGGTGTTTCATCGGATCTGTCCCAAAACCGAAAAGATCGGTGATGAGATTGTCGTCGCGAACGATCAGGCTATCGCTTTTCGCTTGGATGACCTCTTGGGCGAGTATTCGCGTGACACCAAAAATAAAGACGAACTGCAAAAAGAACTTCATGGCAATTACCACCAATGGCGATGGGTTTTGAAAGTCTACGGGAGTAGCCAATATAAACATTATTGCCGAGTTTATTTCAAGATGCGCTCACTCCCGAAGATTTTGCTCCAAAGAATCCGTCATTTTGGAGACCCAATGGTGATCAACCAATTTTCTTTTGCCACCGTCACATCCGCCCGGGTAGTGAATGAAGTCTTAAGCGCCTGCACCTGAAAACCTTCTTCCAACGTTGCATCATATACATTAGAAAGATCGAGTTTTACAACATGTACCCTTTCTGAAATGACCACAGACGAATTCCCCGAGCCCTCCACGAAGAGGGTCTCAAAAAAAGTATGATAGCCAACCGCCGTCGAGGCGAGATGACTTCTGTTCAGGAAAAATGAAAACGAGGGGCGTTTCAGAAAATCGTATCCCCCATTCAAGTCGATGTTGCTGGAATCCGAAACCACCACCGTGCCGCTGGGCAAGTACAGCATCAGTTGATTGGCTTTCTGATTGCCTGGACAACATGCGGGAAAACACAGGTGCAACGTATCGTTCAATGGAACAACATGAAGGGCTGAAGCATATTCCCGCGCCACCTCCAATCGCAAGGAGTCTGAGGCGATGATGCGGCAATTCGACAGGTTCGACAAGGAAATGACTTTTGCCTCCTTCAGGGGAACCCGCTCATACTTCAACTTATCATGAGAGCTGTAGTGGTAATCACGGTTCTTGAACTTGAGATTGATGGTCGCCGTGGTTAAGCCGATTAAAACAAAACTTATCAACACCAGCACCAACAAAACTACATTGCTGGCCTTCATACGTTTTTTGAATTTTATCTCGCCTTGTTGTTTCATTGGGATTATGCATTTTGTTTTTTATACTTCTTATAAAGCGGTACCAGGTCGTCGAGGTCCATTTGCAAAAGCTGCAGGCCTTTAAAAAACGAAGGCATCTCCTTCTGCATAAACTCCGACCGCCGGTACTCCAGCGCATTTTTTGGCCCGTCCGGAGACACAAACAAGCCGACGCCACGTTGGTTGTAGAGAATATCTTTTTGCTGAAGAAATTCATACGTCCGCATCACCGTGTTGGGGTTAACCTCCAATAACACGGCCAGCTCCCTGACGGCGGGTATGCGTTGCTCGACACTCCACGTTTTTGATATGATCTTCTCGCAAACGAAGTCGGCGATCTGCAAATAGATGGGCTGGGTTTCTTTGAATTCCATTCGAATATCCCGTTATAATTCCTTTTCCTTCAACCGGAAATAAGAGGCCAGCCACAAGAGCGGAGTCACCAAAAACTTAAAAAAAATAATGATGCTGC
>CBIHQM010000358.1:0-7370 GCA_966211885.1 uncultured Chryseolinea sp. | reverse complement strand
GATGTCTTGAACTGCGGGCGTAGATCTTTAACACACTTGTGCCTGCGACATGACGTAGAGCTCCCGCGTTACCTGCCAATAACAGGATCCGTGAACCCCTCAACACCCGTCTCCACACGACCAGCAAAGCGGCGTTCAAACGAAGGGACCTCCTTCACGATCACACCAAAGTCATACCAGCCATGCGTTTTTTCAAGCTCGACCACCACCGTGGCCTTCCCTCCTGCCGGCACTGTCTTGGCTTGGGAGCCATAGGCATAGGACAGGTCTTTTATCTCGACGGTGTAGGCGCTCTTTGTGTTTTTGTTCACCAGCATCACATCCACATTTCCTGTAAAGTCTTTTCCTTTCTTCGAATACTCGACGGCGATCTCCAACGCAGGGTCTTGCGCGTCGCCGGCGAACACTCTGTAGAAGCCGTTGGGGCCGTATACCTGGAAATCGTAATGGCCCTTGTCAAAGTCGGTTAGCGGCCAGGTGTCGGCCACGCTTTTGCCCGCGGCTACGGCGTAGTCGCGGACGTGATAGGTTTTGCCGTGGGCGTAGACATGGAAGGGGGCGCCGGCGGTGGCTTCGCCGAATTTTTCTTTGCGCGACTCCAGCGTGATGGCAAAGCTTTTTTTGTCGACACTGAGCTTGCCCTGCGCATAGAGTTGGTAGGGTAACGCCCGCGATATGCGCATGCCTTTTTCCTGCTGCGGCATGTAGGGACTGGCAGCGTTCTGATTTATTTTTTCAATCTCCTCAGCATTCAGTTTTTGATAGCCGGTGGGGAGGCCTTTGAATTGTGCTTTGTGAATGCTTTCCAAAAACGATTCTTTGTCCACAAAAGGCGGCAGGGTAACATTCTCTCCATTGTAGGGCGTGAACACTGAACTCAGGTCGCCGCAAATGGCCCGGCGCCAGGCGGTGATGTTGGTCTCGGTAATTTTCTTTCCGGTTTTGTGCGACAGGAATTTTTCCAGGAATTGCAGGATCGAGGTGTGGTCGAACACCTGTGAGCACACCGCTCCTCCCCGGCTCCAGGGCGAAGCAATCACCAGCGGAACGCGGAATCCCAGGCCAATGGAACTTTCGCGGCTGTCGTTGGCGGGCCGGTGTTTCAATTCCTGTGTCATCGTCACATACTCGGTCGCGGCGTCGATGCCGGGCGACATCTTGCCGGTGTTGGGTTTGGTCGGGTGTGGCGGCACGAACGGTGGCACGTGATCATAGTATCCATCGTTCTCGTCATAGCACAAAATGAAAATGGTCTTCTTCCATACTTCCGGATTCTTGGTAAGGATGTCGATCGACTCCGACAAGTACCAGGAGCCATACCACGGCGCTCCCGGGTGATCCGAAAAATTCGTCGGCGCCACCAGCCACGATACGGTGGGCAGGGTGCCATTCTTTACATCGGCACGGAACTGGTGCAACACATCTCCTTTGGGAACCTGCATCTCGCGCACTTCGTTGCCATCGGCATATTTCACTTTCTCGAGGGTGTGGTAGTCGGGGTCGCCAACGTTGGTGGTGAAGGCTTTGCGATGAAGGCTTTTTTCGCGTTCAGGAATTTTGGCAAAGGCTTCGGGTGTCAGCGTCTTCAGGTCTTCGCGGTAGCGCGCCAGCATTTGCTTGCCCTCGGCGATCTGTCCCGAAAGTTTTTTTGCTTCGTCGCCCGACAAGCCCGTTAGTTTTTTTTCGGCCTCCGCGATATCGTGTGTAATTTTTTCAATGGCGTCGGGCAAATGTTTGATGTAGGCGGGGTGGAATTTCACATGATATTGGGTGAACCATTCGATCGGGTTGTCGCTGAAATTCGCCAGCCAATCATCTTGTTCGCCTTCAAAACCTACGCCGACATTGATTTCGTTCTGGTAGATCTTCCACGATATGCCGTTGTCTTCCAGGCGTTCGGGAAAAGTGGTCCAACTGGCCGGCACGTCGTAGTCGAGCTCTTCGTTGCGTACGCGGGCAAAGGCCTGGGCATGTTCGCGGATGGTGCCCGTCCACAGGTAAAGCCGGTTTGGGGTGGTGCCGGTAAGCGACGAGCAGAAGTTCTGGTCGCAGACCGTGAACGCATCAGCCAAGGCATAATAGAACGGGATGTCTTCGCGCGTATAGTGGCCCATGGTGAGGGGCATGTCGGCGTATTCTTTGTGACCCGAAGGTTTGGCCTGCAGCCATTGGTCGTATTTGCCGCCGTTGCGGGCATCTACCTGATTGGTCCAGCTGTGAGGCAGCGAGCCCATCCAGGTTGACTTGGTGTCTTTTATGTTGAGGCGGAAGGGTGCATAGGTTTCGCCGGCGGCGTTCGTCTGAAGCCATGCTTTGTTGCCGTTGGGGAGGCGGATCGTGCGGGGATCTTCGAAGCCCCTCACACCTTGCAGGGCGCCATAGCAATGATCGAACGAGCGGTTTTCCTGCATGAGGATCACCACGTGCTCGGCGTCGAGATAGGTTGTGCCGGGCGCGGGGTTGATGGCAAAAGCTTTTTGGATCGATGGGGGTAATGTTCCGGCGACGGCCGAAAGCATGGCTACTTTTTTGAGAAAGTCACGACGGGTTTCCATGTGGAATGAGGGATATGGTGTGTTGGTGCATAAAAATAATGTAATCCTCCGGATGACCACCATGCCGGCTGTGGAATTAAAGATAGGTTAACGTTTGGTTAAAAGTCTACACCTCTCCGCTCAATGTTTTACCGCCTCACCTTCGCTAAAGCTTCGGCGAGCAGAGAGAGGCGCTCAGGCGCAAAGAAAGGCGCAAACCAAATGCAAGGGATCAGCGATGTTTGTCGGCTAGGGCTACGGTGATTTTGTTGTCGATGTAGCGGAGGTGGTAGATGCTCATGACGTCTTTGATCTTGAGCATCCCTTTTTTAATGTGTTGCTGGATCTCTCCCAATTTAATGATGATGATGGGCGCCACGTCGCGATACTCCCGGTCGGAGCGCGTGGACGTGGCCAACTCCAGCAGCCGGTCTATATAGGAGCGCTGCAGGTTGCGGCGGTAGAGACTGATGTTCTCGAAAGTGGTCAGCTCGGTCCACATGCCTTCGTCGAGGTCGTCGAGGAAATCGATGAGCTGGTAAGCACGGGGGCCGTAGGTCGCCTGGGAGGCCACGATCTTCGCGAGGTTCGAGCTGCTGAGCAAGCCCGACAGCACCATGTCCTGCGATCGGCTGACGATGGTGGTGGGCGATTGGCCGGTCCGGGTGAGGATGGCCGTGTCCAGCAACCAGGTAGGTGTTTTAAAAACCTGTCGCGCCAGGAAGTCCATCGCGTCGCGTTGCATTTCCACGGGCACGGTTTCATAGACCGGCCCGGGTTGGTCCATGGATTTCAGGGTTTCGTATTCGCCGCCGATGTAGGTCATGGCGTGGCCCAGGTAATAATCGAACTGGTTGGTCAGAGCGGTGTACATGCGCTGCAAACTCCGGTAGCCTTCATGGGGTTGGTAGGTCCATTGGATCAGGTTGGGCACTACGCGTTGCAAATTCCGGATGCCGTATTCGCCGGCCTTCATGGCGTTGTCGCCGACGTCTTCGGTTTGGGAGCGCGGATCGCCCGTGGCAAATTCGGAACCGAAGCGCAGTTTGTCGTTGCGCAGCCTTTCGTTGGCCCAGCTGTTCAGGATGGGCAGTTCTTCTTCGGCGGTCTTGGCCTGGGGAAACCAACGGTAGCCCCACTCGATGGCCCACAGGTCGTATACGCCAATGCGCGAGATCAGGCCTCTCTCCCCTACGCTGTCCTGGGGTTGCGCCACATAGTTGAAGCGCGCATAGTCCATGATGGAGGGCGTGTGGCCGTTGGCGGCCAGCCATTCGCGGTCGCGGAGTTTCTCCACGGGCACGGACGCACTCGCTCCAAAATTGTGTGTGAGCCCCAGCGAGTGGCCCACTTCGTGCGACGCCACCGAGCGGATCAGTTGCCCCATGAGGTCGTCGTCGAACTTCATCTTCTGTGCGCGCGGATCGTTGGGTCCGCACTGGATCATGTACCACTCTTGTAAAATGGACATCAGGTTGTGATACCAGTTGATGTGACTTTCCAGGATCTCGCCGCTCCGCGGATCGGTGATGATCGGCCCCGCCGCATTGGCAAACGACGATGGCTTATACACAATGGCCGAGTGCCGCGAATCCTCCAGGCTCCAGTTGGGGTTGTCTTTGGCATTTGGCGCCTCCAACGCGATGATGGCATTTTTGAATCCCGCTTTCTCAAAGGCCGCCCGCCAGTCGTTCACCCCTTTGATGAGATAGGGCACCCACACTTTTGGTGTAGCCGGATCGATGTAGTAGATGATGGGCTTTTGAGGTTCCACCAATTGGCCATCCATGTATTTCTGCACGTCTTCCGGTTTGGGTTCCAGCCGCCACCGCTTGATGTAGTTCACCACCTTGACGCCTTGCGGGTTGGCGTCGTAGTCGGTATAGCGTTCGGAGAAATAGCCGATGCGGCGATCGGAGAAACGTTTGCGCATGGGCTTACGGGGAAGCAACACGACCGAGGTGTTGAGTTCGAGTGTGAAGTTATTGTCGGTGGCGTTGTTCACATATGTTTTTATAGTGCGGATCTCCAGGTTCAGGGGAAACGCATTCACGTCTTTGATGTAGCTGGTGTTGCTTTGCAGGCTACCTACCCGCATGGTCTTCTTGGTGGCGGAGTTAAAAAAGAAAATATCATTGTCGCCGTTGATGTAGTCCGTGACATCGATCACGCTGCTGCGGTTGCCCGGACCATAGGCACCGATACCGAAGGCTGCCACCAGGGGTTGCAGGTTCGAGCGTACCACGGCGTTGTACATGGCGTCGGTGGTGTCGCCGGCGTTCTCCTCGAAGGTGATGCGGCGCAGGAACAACTTATGACTGGGTCCTTTCTCGAAGCGGATCACGGTGTTGTTCACCTGGTCGCCGGCATACCCGGTGTATTCAGGACGGATCCCCGCGGCGCCTTGTGCAATGCGGCAGACGATCAGCAAGTCGCGACCCAGCAAACTGTCGGGAATTTCGAAGTAATAGTTATTGTCGGTTTTGTGGATGATAAAAATGCCCTTGCGTGTCTCGGTGTTGGCCTTCACAATGTTGCTATAGCTGCGTGGCGACGACGATTGATCGTTGGCGGCGGGCACCGAGACCGGTGATTCTTTTTTGGTGGTGTCCTGGGGGGGCACGATGGTCGTCGTTCCCACCGGCAACTGGGCGTATGCATGAACGGTGGCGCATAGGATCAAAAACAAACAAAAGCGAATACCCATAAGCAATGCAATACGTCTCGAAAAATGGATTCAATCTTCAACAAGCGTGGCGTAACCAACGCTAAGATAACCCGATTGGGTAGCAAAGAGTTTTCCCTCCGACCTCCCAGATCATGCGCACAACGAATATAAGACCATCCGGTCACCGAAACACGCCCCTGCCCTAGGGAATGCCCTACCCAAACCCGCGATCTTTTTCCACAACCACCGCGCGCCGGCCACACCTTAAAAGCCACTTAACGCCGGCTGGAGACAGACTTTTGCCGCGTGGCATGATTTTTACAATTCACGTTGCCAACAGATAGCGCATTAAAAAACGAAATACAGACAACACTATGGAAACCAAAGAAAAAACGATCGAGGTATTGAACGACCTCATCAAGATCAATAACGACCGTATCGCAGGCTATCAAAAAGCCTCCAACAATACCGAGATCACCGAAGCCGATCTGAAGACACTCTTCCAGCGCATGGCCGAAGAGAGCAGCGCCTATGTGGAAGAACTTTCCGCCGAAGTAATCGCCCTGGGTGGCTCACCCGCCTCCGACACCACCACCGCGGGCAAGATCTACAGAACCTGGATGGACGTTAAAGCCACCTTCAGCGGAAAAGATGCACACGCCACACTCGCCTCCTGCGAATTTGGTGAAGACGCCGCCCAACGCGCCTACAACGACGCGATGGACGAAACTGACCTCGAACCGTCCATGCTCGGCCTGGTCGCCCGCCAGAAGGCGTTGCTCAAAGGCTCGCACGACCTGGTGAAACGCTACCGCGATCAATTTGCCGAAGTGTAAACCAATTTCACTTTTTTACTTAAAACACAATCCATGAAACATACAACCCTGCAATTCCTCGCCATCCTGACGCTCGGCGTCGCCCTGACCGCCTGCGGTCCTAAAAAGACCGACAGCACCGAGACCGCCAAAGAAGCAAACGACGAAAAATTCGATACGAAGGCTTCCGAAAAAGACGCCGACTTTGTGGCCGAAGCCGTGGCCGGAAATTATGCCGAGATCAAAATGGCCGAACTGGCCAAGACGCGCTCCGCCAACACCGAAGTGCAAGCCATCGCCGCCATGCTGGTGGACGATCATACCAAAGTGCTCACCGAGTTAAAAGATTTCGCCACCCAACGCGGCATCTCCATCCCGCTGGAGGAAAAAGACGACGCCAAGGAAAAAATGAACGACCTCTCGAAACAAGACGCGAAAGACTTCGACAAACAATGGTGCAAGACGATGACCGAAAAACACGAGAAGACCATCAAGGACTTTGAGTCTACCTACGACAAAACCGAAGACACTACCTTAAAAGAATGGATCAACCAAACGCTTCCCAGCCTGAAGACGCATTTGGATAAATTGAATACCTGTGAAAAGAACCTGAAATCATAAAATATAAAGATCGACGCAACAGCTTGGGAGGCTACCTTCCATCTCAGGGCGCCGATCTTGTTATAGTTGGTGATCCGGATCGCCCCACACCACTTGGGGCTTTCCGGTGTTTTTTTAAGGGCGCCCGGAAGCGTGTGGCAACCTACTCTTTACCGGTGGTCTTAATTTTTGAGATCACCTTACCGATCGATCCCGTTGGCTTCTCCATGTCTTGAATCGCAAAGTCGACAGCTGATTTTATCAGCGCTTTAATTTTCGCGTTCCTGTAATCTTTCGGTGTCTCCACGGGAACATGTCTGATCAGATTTCCTGTACCCTTTAACAAACGGTATGGGTCTTTGATCAAGGTTCCCTTGGCAAAACCCAGGTTCACGTGATTAGTGTAGACGGGCAACATACAAAACGCATCGGATAATTTGTCTGAAATAGAGAAAACCGATGTCAGCGCGTGTGTATGATATAGGATCTCGTTGCTATCCGGGTAGATCTCGAGAATGTATTCGCGAAGATCTTTGAACAAATCAATTAGCTTCTGTTCTTTAAACTCCAGAAGGTAAAGGAAGTCGGGATGTATCCTACGAACTTTATTCATTTTCTTTTTGCACCATCGCCGTTATCGCTACAGAACGAAAAAACATACAGGCAGTTAAAATAGCGAAAGAATAAGACACAAAAAAGGACCTCATCTCCGCGGGGATAAGGTCCTTTCGTCACGCCCCTTCTACATCGTTC
>CBIHQM010000357.1:0-7428 GCA_966211885.1 uncultured Chryseolinea sp. | reverse complement strand
GTTCTGGCAAAAAGCGCTCGACCTGCTAAACCTGCAGGATGAAACATTGACGCGCCTCGATCTGATGACCGACGAGGTGAACACCAACAGCAAAGAGCTGAAAGAGATCGCTGAGCAACTGTTGACCATCAGCAAAAAGGAGCTTGCCCACGAAAATCTGACGTCGGAAGAATTCGACTATCTCACTTGGCTTGGAGGAAAAATCGAATACTTCACCCTAAGACTTTCCGATAGCGCCTTTCTCCCGGAAAAACAACGCCTGGTGGCCGAGATAGCCGATGTTTATAATTATAACGGCACTTACCTTGAAGAAGCGGCTGGCGCTGTAGACGAGATTTATGTCATTGTGGAGATCAACGGAAAACCCTATCTAACCAAAGGCGCTGTGTACAGCTACTATGAATTTAACAGCGGTCAACCGATGACCGATGAAGATTGGAAGGAACAGATAACTTCGGGGAAAACGCCTGCGCGGCCTGTTTGGATGAATGAAATCCTTTTTAACGCGCCTTCACTTGAGTCCAACCCAAGTTATAGCTTCTGACCGGTAACGGCAAACTAAGTGGAATACGAACGGCGGAATACTATCTATTATTTCCTTTATGACCGGGAGAAACTATCCAGACCCTACCCGTTATTCTTACTTCTCACAAATGTTTTTGAAAATACTATGTCCAGTGATCCATTTGGTTTATCGATGGTAAACCAAAAAATGTCATTAATTATCATGGAACATATTCCTTTTGGCCGGATGGCGACTTCCGCATAGTGAACTTTACCTTCTTTTTTTAACACCATCGAATAGTCAGGCTTACTGCAGCCGCTGGCGATTATCCTGTAACCGATCAGGATTTTTTTGTCAAAATCTATCTCCGGAAGCGGGGTACAATCATCATCGCGACGCCGATACATTCTCAGGGCCTGGTAATCATCGTCGTTTGTTATCGTTAGATATTCCTTACGCGTAGGGTGCGTCAAACAATCAATCGACACGACCGTAAAGGAAACACTGTCTTGGGCTGGCGCATCGATGCATAGGCAGTTCAATAACATGAACAAACCAAGTGTGCGCGTGAACACAAAGGGGGTCGGGGCCATATTTATATTGGTCAGTTTGGAAAATTTTTAAAACTACAACGAAACAACTTCCACCGTCTCACGATGCATATTCCCCCAATCCGACATCGCCCGCAACATGGGCCTCATGCTTTGACCGAGCGCTGTTAACTTGTATTCTACGCGTGGCGGCACTTCAGGATAGACCACGCGCTCGATGATCTGAGCTTTTTCTAATTCTCTTAGTTGCGCCACCAGCATCCGCTCGGAGATGCCTTCGATGGACTTCTTCAATTCACCATAGCGCATGGTCTTATAGATCAATCGGCACAGGATGGCGGGCTTCCACCGGCCGCCCACGATATTCAATGCGTAGGCCATGCCACAACTGGCTTTCAATTGCTTTTCATTCAAAGCATTCGTAGAGCTGTTTTTTCTCATTTTTTACTTTTTTGTTAGTACCTAACAATGCGCCCAGTACATGCAAATATAAATGCTGTCGCTATACTTTTGGTTCATCAAACAATAAAGAATAGCACATGAAAAAATTTGCAAACAAAACTGTCCTGGTCACCGGCGGCAGTCGCGGCATTGGAGCCGCCATCACAAAACGACTTGCCGAAGAGGGAGCCAACGTAGCCTTCACATACAACCGCTCTGGCGAAAAAGCGCAAGCCATCGCCACCGCGATAAACCATGCCGGTGGCAAGGCCCTGGCCATTCACGCGAATAGCGGCGTTCCGGATGATGTGACGGACGCGGTGAAACAAACGGTAAAAGAATTTGGCGGCATCGATATCCTCGTCAGCAACGCAGGCATTTATATCGGCAAACCCTTTGAAGACCACACACTGGAAGAATATGAAGAGATCATGTCGGTGAATGTGCGGGCCGTCTACGTTGCCGCGCATGCCGCCGTGAAACACATGGGTGCTGGCGGTCGGATCATCACCATCGGCAGCAATATGGCCGACGGCTCCATGGGTCCACAAACGACTTTATACGCGATGAGCAAATCGGCGCTGCAAGGTTTCACGCGGGGGTTGGCCAGAGACCTTGGACCAAAAAAGATCACCGTCAACGTAGTCCAACCCGGCCCGGTGGATACCGACATGAATCCGGCCGACTCGGAACTCGCCAACTTTGTAAGAAGCCGCCTGGCCCTTGCCGACTATGGCACCGGCGACGACATTGCGGGACTGGTTTCCTTTTTAGCGGGCGATGAAGGAAAGTTCATCACAGGCTCATTCCTCACCATCGACGGCGGCTTCAACGCCTGACAAAATGTAGTCCGGTATATGGATCAACTGAACACGTTGGTCGTCGACGGACGTTTATTTCAATAAGGTCATGAACACAAGGCCGGTTGACAGCGCGGGCACAATCTGATGATGTGCCCGCGCTGCTTTTAAGAACGTTGTTAGCGCCGGGGTAATCAAAACCTTAACCCGCCCTACACGTTTTATGCTAAAGACCCCCCTAGCCCCTATGGACTTATCCGGAATGAAATATCAACAGATACCGCCGCCTGCCTATCTGAAGAATTATGTCCGGTATTTCTATGCTCTGGAGACCAAAGATCAAAAACCCTCGCGCTATACCTTCCGCACCATCGCCGACGGCGGGCCTGGGTTGCTCTTTCAACCCCACGAGCACGGCACCTACAGCCAGAGCGACAAACTGCTTCCCGAACTTTTTCTATACGGCCAGTCCACCACCCACGTGGAGACTTGTCTGAACGGAATGTTCACGACCATCGGTGTTTTGTTTTATCCGCATGCTTTGAAATCTGTTTTTGGTTTGGATGCGCACGAGCTCACGGACCTTTGTCTCGATCTGAATGCCGAGGCCGTCAGACAAGGCTATCGCCTTTCGGAGCAATTGGCCGCCGCCGGGACCGTTGAAGCGCGTGTTGAGGTGCTCTCCGCCTACCTGTTTTTTCTCGTCCGGAAAAACAGCATCCTCACCGATAGCAAAATGGAGTATGCCATCACACAGATCGTGCAGTCGGGCGGAAGCTTGTCACTGAAGGCACTGCATAAAGATCTGGGGCTTTCCGAGCGAAGCGTGGAGCGCAAGTTCAAACAATACGTGGGGCTGTCACCAAAACTGTTTGCGCGCATCTGCCAGTTTCAATCCTCGCTCAACCAGATCCGAACCCTCCAGCACGACAAGCTTTCCGACATTGCCTATGAAAACGAGTACGCCGACCAGTCGCACCTGATCCGCACGTTCCGCGAATTTTCCGGCATGTCGCCCAACGAATACCAAAAACAATTCAACACCCTCGCCGAAAATCTTCCCATTTTTTCCAGCGAAGATCCCCTTGTCGGTTTTGTTCTATCCTACGGATTGCAGCGCGCGTAATTTTCCAAAAAAAAATTATGCAAACCTCACAGACAACGGGGGTTCACCCGGCGAATAGCGCCCAGACGAATCCCGCTAAAAATCCCATTCTTGTACTCGGCGGCACCGGAAAGACCGGGCAGCGCGTGGTGAAACAACTCCAGGCCCTGGACTGGCCCCTGCGCGTGGGCTCACGTTCGGGCCATCCGCCATTCGACTGGCTCGACACGCGCACGTGGAAACCCTGCGTAGAAGGAATCCACTCCGTCTACATCACTTTCCAACCCGACCTGGCCGTGCCCGGTGCCGTGGATGCCATCCGCTTCTTCACAAAAACGGCTCTGGAAGCCGGCGTGAAAAAGCTGGTCCTGCTCTCAGGGCGGGGCGAAAAGGAAGCCGAAGCATGCGAGCAAGTCGTCATGCATGCCGGCGTGGACTGGACCATTCTCCGGGCGAGTTGGTTTTGTCAGAACTTCAGCGAAAGCGTTTTCCTGGAACCCGTTCAAGCCGGCCACCTCGCGTTGCCTGCAGGCGATATTCCCGAGCCTTTTGTGGATGTCGACGACATCGCCGATGTTGCTGTGGCCGCCCTCACGGAAGAGGGTCATAACGGCAAGCTCTATGAACTAACCGGTCCGCGCATGCTAACCTTCAAGGAAGCTTCACAGGAGATCGGCAAAGCGATCGGCCGCATCATAAACTACGAACAGATCCCCATTGGCGATTATGCCGCAATGCTCCGGTCGTATCATGTTCCCGAAGACCAGGTTGACCTGGTGGTCTATCTATTCACGGAAGTGCTCGACGGCCGAAATGCATCGCTCACCGACGGTGTTCAACGCGCGCTGGGGAGAAAGCCCACGGATTTTGCCGCGTATGTTAAAAAGGCCGCGGCAACGGGCGTGTGGGGCTGATAAAAGAACAAAACCGCTTATCATGTAAGCGGTTTTGTTTTAGTACTCTATTTCATTCTTGCGAATATGCTCCATCAAACGATCTTCAATTCGAATGACTTTCCAGTGGCATTTTCGACAGCAGCTCCGCTTCAGCGTCAGAGGTTATCGGCCGGTAAAGATTGGGCAGTCTCAGGAAAAAGTTAGTCCCAACATCCGGCTGCGATTCCACGCGCACATCGCCGTTGAGGCGCTTGATCGTCTCTCTGAAAATAAAAAGTCCCAGGCCGGTACCCTTTGAGTTGTAGTCGGCGCGGTAGAACATATCAAAGATTTTGTCGAGGTGCTCAGGCTGGATGCCGATTCCATTGTCGCCAAAGACAATGGCAATTTCCGTGGGGGAAATGCGCGCGTTGATCTCGATGAAGGAATTCTCCTTCGTGACGTCGGCGTAGCGGATGGCGTTCGAGATGAGGTTGTTGAACAGGATGGTGACCCGGTTCTTATCGGAATAGAAAACGTGGGTGTGATTGATGTTCACCCTTCGTTCGATGCGATCGAATCCTTCCACGAAACTGTTTTGCTCAAAGATCTCTTCGATCAGCACGTCCAACTGAATGGGCTCGGGCGCGATCTTCATCCGCTTGTTCTTGGAGAAGTTCACGATCTGGCTGATAAAATACTCGGAACGATGAATGCTCTTCTCCATCATGGTCAGGTACTCCTTCAGGCTTCCGTCCTTGTTCTCGTAGCGCATCAGGTTGATGAGCCCGAGCAACGACGAGAGGGGCGAACGCAAGTCGTGGGCAGTGGAGTATAAAAAATTATCGAGCTCGCGGTTCAGGGCGCGCAGCTGTTTGTTTTTTGTTTTGAGCTCTTTCGATTTGCCACGGATGTCTTTCATCTGGTCGCGGGCCTGGTCCATCAGCAGGATGAATGAGCTGGTGAGCGTGTTGATCTCGTTGGCTGCGTTGCGCATCGTGAAATCGGTTCGCTTTTCGCTGCGGGAATTGAGCGCGTCATCGACCAGCCGCGATAAACGGGCGATGGGTTCAGACAGGCGTTTAGAGATCCAATACCCCGATAACAAAGAGAAAAATATGGCGCCGATCAACGTGATGAAATAAAAGATCCTCCCGTTGTCCTGTGCGCTCAGGGATTTGTCGTAGGAGTAATTTGAAAGACGGTAATACTGGTTGCTGAGGGACGAGGTGAGGGTGTTCAGTTCGCTGCGCACGCCATCGTAGGAGCTCAGGCCAATGGCTTTTTGGATGGTCGCCAGTTGGATGAAAATCCGGCGGTATTCATCGAGGTGGTTGATCGCTTCGACGTTGTTCTTACCGTTTTGCAGGGCGGCGTGCAAGGCGGCATACCGCTCCTGAAACGCGCCAATGTAGGCCGTGTCGTGCCGGAGAAAGAAATCTTTCTCGTGCCGCCGCAGGTTTAGGATGTTCACGATGTTGTTGTCAACGTCCAACTCCTCCAGCGCATGGGCATGAAGCCGCATTTCGCCTTCCAGGCCATAGTCCTTAAATCCCTTTTGATAAACAAGCCCCTCTAACCGGTCGAACTTCCGGTTGTAGAGTATCAACGTGCTGTCGAGAGAAAGCAAGTTGCTTTGGATGCTGTAATCGTTCCGGCGGATCTCATGGAGCAAGCCCGCCAACTCGACCTTGACAAAGGCATTGAGGCTGTCGCGAACTTTCAGGAAATGACTTTGGCGGGTCTTGAAATAATCCTCGTTGGTCACCTCGAGGTCAAAAAAATCGTTGTCCGATTTGATAAGGTTTAGCGTGTAGATCTCCAGCTGACTGATCTTGCTGTGAATGCCGGCCACCCGACTCGTGTTTTCCATGATGTAGATCGAGACCAGGGAGAGAACGAGAATGAGGAACGTTAAAAAAAGAAAGCCCGAAACCATACGGCTGCGTATGGAATTGAGTTCGAAGAATTTCAGCATTGCTTGCCTGAAAAATTGATAAAGTGCAGACAAAAATGAGATTTTCTCCCCGGGGCAACGTTGCCGGGTGGGTTAAGATATTATTAATAATTTTATCTCCATGTAACCAAAAACACCAGCGGGCCGCCGGGAAGGTTCCCACGACCCGCTGGGCTATTACTTTATCCGGGTCAGTTCCTCAAAATGCGCACCTGGTAAGCTTCGTCGTCTATCCGCAGGGTTAGGATGTAAACACCCCGCAGCCCGTTCTGCATCCGGGTTGACATGGCCTGGTTCAGGTCCGAAAGCGTTCCCGATCCTTTATACACAACGTCTGCTCTGGGGCTTCTCAATTCCGCCTGCATCACTTCGCTGTCGCCCACATCGTCCGATCGCAGTGCCAACGGTCCGGAGGAGGGATTGGGATAGACCTGGAACTGGATCTGGCGATGGGCATCCAGGATGGTGAAAATGCTAAGTTGGGGTGGGCCGCTTTGCAGGCCTGGGGTGACTTCCGAAATATAGAACGGCACCGCTTCCAGCACTTCGCGTTTGTTGTCGGCCAAGGCCGAGATCGTAAACGACACGCGCTGGCTTCCGGCCGGCACAGCCACCACCATTTTATTTTGAATCACCTGCGGTGTGGTCACGTAATCCAGGGTATACTGCGCGCCAAGCGCATCGGGCACAAAAAGGGTGACCTTTTGGTCCGTGACCGGCGCGGTAGACAGTTTTAAAAAGATTTGCTGGTCACCGGATCCCTCGCGTGCGCTTTGCACCAGTTCCACGAAGGAGATCACCGGAACGTCATCGTCCTGCACGGTGAGTGTAAACACTCCTCGCGAGCCCCCTTCCACACCGCCGGCACTCAGTACGGTGAACACAGCCGTTTCATCCAATTCATCTTCACGATCGTTGATCACCGTCACCACGAAGGATGCCTGCAACGTGTGCGCGGGTACCTGTACCGTGAGCTTTCCTTGCGATACTGCCGGTTGCGTCGTGAAATCTTTGCCATAAACCGCCGTACCTCCAACGGCAAGCGAGATGGTTTGGGGTGCCTGCAAAGGTTCACTCAACGTCAGGGAAATGGTATAGGTCGGTGCCGTTTTCTCGGAAGCGGAAATGCTTTGCTGCACGAAATTCACCGCCGGCAATTTGAACAGGTAACGCGTCTTCACCGGAAGGTGATCG
>CBIHQM010000356.1:0-7443 GCA_966211885.1 uncultured Chryseolinea sp. | reverse complement strand
GGTCATTTTTCATCCGGAGTTCTACAAAGCGGCGGTGGCCTCGTGCGGATGTCACGATAACCGGCTCGATAAGATGTGGTGGAACGAGCAGTGGATGGGCTATCCCATCGGCCCGCAGTATGCGGAATGCTCCAATATCGTGAACGCATCCAGGTTGGGCGGCAAGCTCCTGCTGATCGTGGGCGAGTTGGACGACAATGTGGACCCTGCTTCAACCTATCAATTCGCCAATGCCCTGATCAAGGCAGGAAAGGATTTTGAATTGATCACCGTGCCGGGCATGGGCCATTCCGCAGGCGGCGAATTTGGCGAACGCAAGCGCCGCGACTTTTTTGTGCGGACGCTGTTGAACCGCGAACCCCCGTCGTGGGAGATGGCTTATCCGACAAAGTGATTTTGCGTCCCAGAGAGTTAAAATTCTACCGGTTGTTGTTAATATAAATCAAAACGGAAACGCATATTAGGCTTAGTTTTGATATCGTGACCGGATCGCCAACAAGGCATCCATAAAACGTATAAAAATAGCCATGAAAATAACGACGAAAAGCGCCGCCATTTTTTTCTGCTGCTGGGCCAGCGTGTTTACCGCGAAAGCGCAAACCGGAAAACTGCAGGCGGGCGACTACCCCATACAACCCGTCCTCTTTAACGCCGTGAACCTGAAAGACAATTTCTGGGCACCGCGGATAAAAACAAATCACGAAGTCACCATTCCCTTTACGCTTGGAAAATGTGAATCCACCGGAAGAGTAAAGAATTTTGAGATCGCCGCCGGCCTGAAGACGGGAACGTTTTGCACGGAATTCACTTTCGACGACACCGATGTCTATAAGATCATCGAAGGCGCCAGCTACTCCCTTCAAATCTTCAAAGACCCGGCGCTGGAAGCAAAAGTTGATTCGCTCATCGACATCATCGGCAAGGCCCAGGAACCCGACGGATACATTTATACCAACCGCACCATCATGGGCGCCAATGCCCACGAATGGGCGGGCACGAAGCGCTGGGAAAAAGAAGAAATTCTCAGCCACGAACTCTACAACATTGGCCACCTCATCGAGGCCGGCGTGGCGCACTATCATGCCACGGGCAAACGCACACTGCTCAACATCGCCATCAAGGCTGCCGACCGCGTGTGTGCTGATTTTGGCCCCGATAAATTGCACACCTATTCGGGTCACCAGATCATTGAACTGGCGATGGCCAAATTGTATAAAGTGACCGGCGACAAAAAATACCTCGAGACCGGCAAGTTCATCCTCGATGTGCGCGGTCCCGGCGGCGATGAATACAACCAGGCCCACAAGAAAGTGGTCGATCAGCACGAAGCTGTGGGACACGCTGTGAGGGCCGCCTACATGTATGCCGGCATGGCCGACATCGCTGCCCTGACTTCGGATGCGCAGTATATCAAGGCCATCGACGACATCTGGGAAAATGCCGTGACAAAGAAAATCTATGTCACCGGGGGCATCGGCTCCACCGGCAACGGCGAAGCCTTTGGCGGTGACTTTGATCTTCCCAACATGTCGGCCTACAACGAGACCTGTGCGTCGATCGCCAACGTGTATTGGAACTACCGCTTGTTCCTGCTCCATGGTGATGCAAAATATTATGATGTGTTGGAACGGACGCTGTACAACGCATTCCTGTCGGGCGTGTCATTGACGGGCGACCGTTTCTTTTACCCCAACCCATTGGAATCGCACGGTCAGCATCAGCGGAGTCCGTGGTTTGCTTGTGCGTGCTGCCCGAGCAACGTCACCCGGTTTGTGCCTTCGGTGGGGGGATATTTTTATGCTCAAAAAGGAACGTCGATCTATGTGAACCTGTATGGCGAAAGCACCGTCAACTTTACAGTGGATAAAAATATGGTGACGCTCGAGCAGAAAACAAAGTATCCCTGGGACGGCGACGTGCAAATTTCAGTAACCCCTGCCAAACCTGCCGTGTTTGATGTCCGCGTCCGCATCCCCGGGTGGTCCATCGACAAACCCATCCCCGGCGACTTGTATTCCTTTCACGACAAGGCGAAGGACCAGCCCACCGTCTCCGTCAATGGCAAAGCGGTTGAATTCAAAATGGACAATGGCTATGTGGTCCTGAACAAAAAGTGGAAGAAGGGCGACGTCATCCGGGTGAACCTGCCCATGCCGGTCCGCAAAATTCAGGGGTACGAAAAGATCGAAGCCGACAAAGACCGCTACGCCTATCAACGCGGACCGTTGGTCTACTGCGCAGAGTGGCCCGACAATGCCGATAAGAAAGTGCTGAACCTTGTGATTCCCGACAATGCTACCGTGAGTGCAGTGTACGATTCAAGTTTCTTCAAAGGCATGTATGTGCTAAAGGCAAAAGGCAAATCGGCCGCACGCGTTTCCTCTACCGAAACCAAAGTCAAAGACGTGGACGTGGAACTCATTCCTTATTTCAGCTGGGCCCACCGTGGCGCCGGCGAAATGGTGGTATGGATCCCCGACCAGCCGGGCGCCGCCCAACCTACACCTGCGCCAACTGTGGCCTCGGGAAGTACAATTTCCGCGTCGTACAACTCCCGGATGCTGTCGGCCTTGAACGACCAGATGGAACCCAAGAACTCAAACGATCACAGCATCATCTACTATCACTGGTGGCCCATGAAAGACACCGTGCAATGGGTGCAGTATGACTTCGAAAAACCTTCTTCCGTGACCAGTGCCAAAGTATATTGGTTTGACGACAGCCCCTTTGGCGATTGCCGGATCCCGGCCGGGTGGAAGTTGCTTTATAAAAGCGGCGATCAATGGCTGCCCGTGAAAAACACAAAGACCTACGACGTGTTGAAAGATCAGTATTCCGAAGTTTCCTTCGAACCCGTGACCACAAAAGCGTTGCGATTGGAAGTGACCCTTCCCAAAGAACATTCTGCCGGGATTTTAGAATGGTCGGTGAATTGACGTGGAAATTATTTTTAAGACTTGTAAGCTTTATCAACAAATGGCTATGCCTGCATTTAACACTCGATATAACACGGTTGCCGTGATTACGCTTTCGTTGCTTTTTTCTGCCGCGTCACCGCCTATCGCCCGCGGACAATCTTATCTGCCCGAGGAGAACAATGCAAAGGTCAAAGTGAAACCGCAGGTCACTATGGAGGCTTATCCCTTTTCCCTGGCGGAGGTGAGCCTGCTGCCGAGCGAGTTCGCTGCGGCGCGCGATGCTGATATCAAATACCTGCTGATGATCGAGCCCGATCGTTTGTTGCCGCAGTTCAGAACGCACTCGGGGTTGAAACCAAAAGCGGAACGATATGGTGGATGGGAAAGTGAAGGCTTGGCAGGACACACCCTGGGACATTACCTGTCGGCCTGCGCGATGGAGTATGCCGTTTCGGGAAACCCGGAATTCCTCAAGCGCGTGAATTATATCGTTGACGAATTGCAGGAGTGCCAGGTTGCGCGCAAGACCGGGTATGTCGGCGCCATACCGCGCGAGGATTCCGTTTTCATGGAAGTGTCGCAAGGGCAAATCCGCTCCCGTGGTTTTGATCTGAACGGTTCGTGGTCACCCTGGTACACCATTCACAAAGTGATGGCCGGCCTGCTGGATGCCTATTTGTATTGCGACAATCAGAAAGCCCTGGCCATCGAACAACGCATGGCCGACTGGACGGAGAACACACTAAAGAACCTCAACGACGAACAGATCCAGAAAATGTTGCTCTGCGAATACGGCGGCATGAACGAAGTGCTGGTGAATACCTATGCGTTCACCAACAACAAAAAGTACCTGGAACTCTCCTACAAATTTCACGACCGGGTAGTGCTCGACTCGCTGGCCCACCGCGTGGACATTTTGCCGGGCCGCCACTCCAACACACAAATACCAAAGGTGATCGGCACCGTCCGTCGCTATGAACTCACGGGCGCGAAAAGCGATTATGTCATTGGTGACTTCTTTTGGAGGACGGTGGTGAACCACCATTCCTACGCCCCCGGTGGAAACAGCAACTATGAGTACCTGAGCGAAGCCGACAAACTTAACGACAAGCTGACGGACAACACCATGGAAACCTGCAATACCTACAACATGCTGAAGCTGACGCGACACCTCTTTGCCTTGCAGCCTTCCGCAGCGTTGATGGAATACTATGAGCGTGGATTGTACAACCACATCCTCGCTTCTCAAAATCACAAGACCGGCATGATGTGCTACTTTGTTCCCCTGCGCATGGGAACGCGAAAAGAGTTCAGCGATGAGTTCAACACCTTCACCTGTTGTGTAGGATCGGGCATAGAGAACCACGTCAAATACGGCGAGAGCATTTATTTCAAGGGGAAGGATGGCAGTGTATACGTTAACCTCTTCATTCCCTCGGTTTTGAATTGGAAAGAGAAAGATTTCCAACTGACCTTAAATAGCAAGATCCCCCAGGAGAAAACGATCAAGCTTACCGTGCAGACCCCCCGTGCACAGGTAAGGACCATCCGCATCCGGAAGCCACAGTGGGCACCGAAGGAAATCGCGGTTCGGGTGAACGGAAAGGCTGTACCCGCAACCGTTCAGACGGATGGATATATCGCCCTATCACAAAAATGGAAAAACAACGACGTGATCGAAGTGGATCTCGAATCGTCGTTGCATGCCGTGGCCATGCCCGACAATGTGGACCGCCGGGCATTCTTCTATGGTCCCGTGCTCCTGGCCGGAAACCTCGGCACGTCAGAACCCGATCCCACCACCGGCATCCCGGTCCTGGTTTCGAACGAAACGGATGCGAGCAAATTCTTTGTGACGCAATCCAAAGACAACTTGATTTTTACGACGAACAAAATCGGTTCTCCCGCAGACGTCTCCCTCCAACCTTTCTATAGCATCGACGACGCCTACTATTCCGTGTATTGGGATGTATTTTCGCCACAAGCGTGGAAAAATGAACAACATCGCTACGAGGAGAAAAAGCGGTTGGCATACGAGCTGGAAAAAAGTACCGTGGATGAACTGCGCGTAGGCGAGATGCAGCCCGAGCGCGACCACAACTTCACCGGTCAAAATCTCGAAACAGGCGAGTCGCATACGCGTAAATTCAGGGTCGCCAACGATGGGGGATCATTTAGTTTCAACATGAAAGTGGTTCCCGGTTTCTCCTACAACCTGATCGCTACCTACTGGGGCATGGACAACCGCGGCCGTAACTTCGACATCCTGGTGGATGGCGAGAAGATCGCCAGCGTGGATCTCAACAAATTTAAGGAAAGCAAGTTCTACGACATTTCGTACAAGATCCCGACAAACCTGGTCGAGGGAAAATCCAATATCAAAATCACTTTCCAGGCCAAAGCCAAGAATCAGGCCGGCCCCGTGTTTGGGGTGCGACTTGTGAAGGAATCCCGTTGAGATGACGATGGGCACAACGGGCATTGCTTCAAAAGGGATTTAAGCCCAAAGGGCTTCCCTACCATAGCGCCCGGTGCAAACCGGGCGTAGCGAAGTCATTATTTCTGCAACTCCGAAGGAGTTACCTTTTCGGGCGACACATTTGGATGTGGGGAGTGTTTCACAGTGACAAATTTTTTTCGGTCACTGACTATGACTCCCCCAAAGAGGTAACCCCGTTGGGATTTTCTCAATCATCGCCCTAACCCCCAGCTGCGCTCTAGTCTCGGCACACATCATCCGAAGAGAAAGAGCATAAATGAATAACCCCGGACTTTAGTCCGGGGTACATAGGCCATATCCAATCACGGGCTTTAGCCCTGACAACGCCGATGATTGGGTAGACGGCGATACATACAGAGGGAAAGTCAGGGCTAAAGCCCGTCATAAAAAATAGGTGCCTGTACCCCGGACTAAAGTCCGGGGTTATTCAAGATATTATATAACACATTATGTTCCGAACAATAGGCTCAAGCCAGCTCACTCTCCTATACCCCTTCACCTTCAAACAAAGATGTGTGCATAGATTAGAGCTGCGTGGGCACTATGATCGGGAAGCCCTTCGGGCTTTATTGGGATAGACGATCGTCAACTCCATTCGCCAATTTAGCAATGAGATTAAAGTCGGCACCAATGCCTGAATGAAATAAGCGGAAGATTTAGTGCGGGGAGGCGTGGTAGAATTTATTTCTCCACGCCTTTGCCGTTTATGCGTGCACCAGGATGTCCTTTTTGTTTTCGTGGAGCTTTTTAAATTCTGTAGGTGTGATGGAACAAACCGACCTGAACTTCCGATTGAAATTCGACAGGTTATTGAATCCCACCTCAATGGAGATTTGAGAGATGCTGAGATCGTTTTGTTGTAGAAGTTTGCGGGCGTGGCCGATGCGGATCTCGGTCAGGAAATCGACATAGGATTTGCGCGTGCGCTTTTTGAAATAACGGCAAAACGAGTTGGTGGTCATGTGCGCCAGGTCGGCCACTTCGTCCAAGGAAATTTTGCGATGGAATTCATTCATGGTGAACCGGTAGATGTCGGCCAGCTTGCGCCCGTCGAGTTCATCAAATTCGTTGTACACGCCGGAAGAGGCGAGGGGCTCCATGTTCTTGTGAGCCGACATGATGTTCAGAAGCTTGAGCAACACGATGAGACGGTCCATTCCCGTTTTCCGGAACATGCATTTCATCAATTGGGCAATACGGCTCTTGATGGGTTCTTGAATAAACAAACCGCGTTCGCTTTGCCGGGAGAAGTCGCTCAGGTGCGAAAGCTCCGGCATCGATAGAAATGTATCGCCGAAGGATTTCCATTCGAAGAACACGGTGAGCGAGTGCGCCTGTCCCTCTTGCGGATTTTCATAATATTTTTGATCGTTCCGGAATACATGCGGCAGGTTCGGGCCGATCAGAAAAATGTCGCCGGGTTTAAAGGCCCCAATGAAATCGCCCACGATCACTTTTCCTTCGCTGTTCAGGATGAGGGTGAGTTGTATTTCCGGGTGCTGATGAAGATTGTCGTAAAAGTGGATTTCCCGATCCTCTTGTAACCGGAAAGACTCCTGTGAAGTCTTCGGGATCTTAAAGGGTAAAATCTTCATAATGGTGGGGAGGGTTAATTCTATAGATAAATATTCGTAAAAAATTAATAATTGTCAAACGTACAGTTAATAAAGTATTAGGGTAGGATAATATCAGATCACTCCGCGACGGACTTTTTCTGTTGTACTACCCTATCCTAAGGTATGCCGCAATCATTTGAATACGGGTAAAATCGTATTGATGGCAGACAAAATACGTAAAACGCGCACAGCATACGAGGGCTACCTTTAATACAATAGTGGCCCGAAACGCTTTCGAATAAAAAGGCTGCGGGAACTTTAGATATCCAGGATATGAAGCGAATGCTAAGTTCTTTAATGACCGTCCTCCTTTGGGGTTTGTGCACGGCCCAATCGCCCACCATTGTCGTAGAGGCCGACCAGCCAGGAGCACAGGTTTCTCCGGATTTGCATGGTATTTTTTTCGAGG
>CBIHQM010000355.1:0-7506 GCA_966211885.1 uncultured Chryseolinea sp. | reverse complement strand
CCTCAGCCTTGCCGATTCGATTGCGGCGCAAGCGCAACACTGCAGTTCGGGTGACGATTATCAGCCAGGATACTATAGTGAGATCGTTTTAGAAGATGCGCGCATTCACCTCAAACAGATCAATCATTGGAATGCCCGTTCCATAGACCAGCGCGACGACTATTTTCTGCGCTTTTTGGAGTTCTAAATTCCCCTGCAACCGGTAGCGACCCGGTCGTCGTTCCTCAGCGACGCCATTGGTGATATGCAGATCTATTTCTCCGATCGATCATCCGACAAGAATAAAGGTTGCGGTCATAAAATTCAGGAGCAGATCCAGATGGCTAAAATGAAATTTGCCGAACACTCATCCTAAACCGGTGATACAAACGATCGACAAAAATCCCTTCACCATTTTTTTAAACTTTTTTTAAGGCAGGAGTCGAGGGCTTATATAAATAGGGCAACCGTTATACGGTTCCTTCTTGCGCTCACAAGCTGAAAACCATCGCTCATTTTAAATTCGAAACGGAATTCGAAGTTTACCCGTATTTTTAAGTCGGGATCATGCGTACGCTGATCTCATTCTCCCATCATGGCAAAGCTTCAAATTTTAAAACCGTTTCAGAGCCGCAACTACCGGTTATATTTTTCGGGGCAATCCGTTTCGTTGATTGGCACCTGGATGCAGCGAACTGCAGTGTATTGGTTGGTGTACGAGAAAACAGGTTCTTCCTTTATGCTGGGAGCCGCCGTCTTTGCCGCGCAGTTTCCTTCGTTCCTGTTGTCGGTTTTGGGTGGCGTGGTGTCGGATCGGTACAACCGGTATCGGGTGCTGCTGTTGACACAGGTTGCGTCTTTAGTGCAGGCGCTGTTGCTCACGGGTCTTGTCCTATCAGGGCAGTATGCCATTTGGCAGATCCTTACGTTGAGTGTGGTACTGGGCATCATCAACGCATTCGATGTGCCGGCACGGCAGGCGATGGTCTACGATATGGTGGATCACAAAGACTATGTACCCAATGCGATCGCCCTCAATTCCTCGATGGTGCACTTGGCGCGGCTCATCGGCCCGGCGCTTTCGGGTATTGTGTTGGAGAAATTTGGGGCGCCGGTTTGTTTTCTCATCAATGCGTTCAGCTTCCTGGCGGTGATCACTTCCTTGCTGTTCATGAAGCTGCCACCCCACAAACGATCGGAGCGCGTGAACACTGCGCTTGCCGACATGAAGAATGGATTTGTCTATCTGCGCGACACGCCGGCCATCGGCAAGGTCATGATCATGCTCGCGCTCATCAGCTTGCTGTCGTTGCCCTATGTCACGTTGCTGCCGGTATATGCGCGCGAGATATTTCATGGCAGTGCTTCTACCTTTGGGTATCTGAATAGTTTTGTGGGGTTGGGTGCGATTGGGGGTGCTGTTTTCCTAGCCTCGCTAAAGGCCGGCACCGATCTAAAGAGGATCTTATTTGTAAACACGATCCTGTTTGGTGTGGGGCTCTTTGCCTTTTCGCACATGACCTATTTGCCTGTGGCGTTGTTCTTCCTGGTCATCGCCGGGTTTGGGATGATGTCACAGACCACCATCAGCAACACGCTCATCCAACTCGCGGTGACCCCGGCCATGCGGGGGCGGGTGATCAGTTACTATGCCATGGCATTTTTTGGCATGCAGCCGATTGGAAGTTTGTTGTTGGGTGCACTATCGCATTATATCGGCGCGGCCAACGCCATGCTCATTCAGGGTGTTGCGACGATCCTGATCGCGTTGCTTTTTATGCCCTTTCTGCGAAAACGCGAATTGAAACCCAAAGACAAGATGAAGATCGAACAATTGAAGGAACGTTCCGTGGAAACCACGGGCTAACGACTCCTTCGGCGGAGCGCTCAATGAATGAGGTAATACGTGCCTGAGCGGCCGCCATCTGTAAACGGAAAAGTGACATGTCAACAGTTGGTAATGAAGTGTTTGAGCGATCGTGAGTGTTACCTTTTTAGTGATACACCCGCGGTTCTTTCGTAAATTCGGGGAGACGCAAATTAAGTGTCAAAACCCAGGCAACCTTTTGCGGAATCGTCCCGTCTTGGCAACAAAATAAGAAACCCTTGGAAGATCCTTCACAGCTAACCACCATCATCGATGGTTGCATGCGTGGCAACCGGGAAGCTCAGAAGATGCTTTATCAGCATTACTATGGCTATGCGATGAGTGTGTGCTTGCGCTATTCGAAGACGAGAGAGGAATCGAGGGAAATTTTGAATGACGGATTTATGAAAGTGTTCACCCGGCTTGGGCTTCGCGACGAGAAGAGTTCTTTCAAATCATGGTTGCGAAGGATCATGATCAACTCCGCCATCGACCATTATCGTAAAAACAGTAAGCACTATAAATTGGAAGACGGCGACCAGGCCATTGCCTGGATGCCGTCGCACGAAAGCGATGCGATCGGTGACCTTTCACATGAAGAGCTCATTGGCATGGTCCAGCAATTGGCACCGGCCTACCGGGCGGTCTTCAACCTGTTTGTCATCGATGGCTATTCACACGAGGAAATTGCCAGCCGTCTCGATATTTCCGTGGGCACATCCAAGTCCAACTTGTTCAAGGCACGGGAGCATCTGAAGGCAGCGTTTAAAAAAAATAATATCAAGCGGTATGCGTAAGGTCACAGATAACGAGCTCGATAAAATCTTCCGGGAAGCCGCCGACCGGAATGAGCCGGAGTTTGATCCGAAGGACTGGGAGGATATGGCCAAGCGATTGGACCAGGACGATAAGGCTGCGCTGGCGCGAAGCAAGACGCTGTATACCGTAGTAGCCTTGTTGGTCATCTCCACGTTGTGGCCCCAGTTCGATGGAAAGGACAAAACGCAAACCGCATCGGTGATGAAATCACCCGCAGCGACGGAATTGAAAGATCAAAACCTGAAGGAAGAGGCTCCCGCATCGACAGGAGACCAGTCTGTTACGGATGCAGTTTCCGCTTCGGCAAACGGACAGGCGATAACGGAAGGGGCTTCTGCTTCAGAGAAAAAACTGACGACCAAGAAAGAGACTTCTGCTTCAGAAAAAGATCTGACGACCAAGAGAGAAACTTCAGCTTCAGAAAAGAGTCAATCGGTTAAGGAAGAGGTCTTCGCGTCAGGAAAGGGGCAGACTGCCAAGAAGGAAGTTTCTGTGGTAGGAGAAGATCAAATGGTTAAACAGAGGATTCCAGCTGCGGCAGGAAGTCGGCCACAGCCATCGACAAAGAAGAATTCGGCTGCAACGAATGAATTGGTATCACCTGCGCCTGCACAAGAAAATTTATCGACCACTAAGGGAAAGGATGGATTGGGTCGGGATAAAGCGGGGTTGATCAAAGCGGAGTCAAATCATGAGCCATCGGCTGGAGCGGCAGCGATCGTTTCCAGGAAGGCAGGTGAAAACATTTTGAATGCTGCACCTGTTGATCAGGAGCGCCAAGCTTCGTCTGCTGTGGGAAAGGAATCTTCGGGTCTGTCAAAAGAACAGTCGAAAGCAGACGTGGATGCGGCTACGCAAAAGGACGGAACAACAGGAAATCCAAAACTGGAACAAGGCATCGTGAAAGAGAACAATGTGGTGCAAGGCAAAGAGATTTCAGGCACAACAAATCAAAGAGAACAAAGCATTATGGGAGAGGCTGCGGCAGCAGGTAATGATCGGTTGCCGTCATCCGCAAATGGGGAGATAATTTTGATGAATGACGGACAATCGCAGTTGCAGGTTCAACCGCAGTCGCCTCCCATTATTTTATTAGAAGGAATTCCAGAGACGAAGAAAGATGGCTCCCCGGGCATTGCGGCACCGAGCGAAAGCAAAACGAGCGGCAATGAAGAAACTTCAGCGACGGCGAACCTGACAGCGCAACCGGCAGAACGTGCCGGGGCGTCTGCCAAGGACTCGACGCAACAAGCTGAAAAGAACATCGCGCCGGTTCAAACGGCTGCCGATTCGGGCACGGTTCAAAAGGATTGGAAAGATGAAAAACAGGCGGTTTCGCATTCATGGTTTGTTAAGTTGCCTGTGTCGCCCGACTTCAGTTCGATCAACTATACCACGCCAGGCAAACCGGGGATTAATATAGGATTGTTGGGGGAGTATAGCGTATCGCGGCATTTTTCCGTGAGCACCGGCGCGATTTATTCAAAGAAACTATATGACTCGAAGAACCCCGACAAGTCCTACAGCTCCGGGGGCTGGACCGCGAAAGCCAAATCGCTCAACGGCGATTGCAGGGTGTTGGACATTCCGATCAACGTGACCTACTATTTCTTCCCGGAATCGAAGACCAATCTCTTTGTGACGTTGGGCTCTTCATCCTACATCATGTTGAAAGAAAAATATGTGTACACTGTGTGGGCGAATCAAAGAGACTACCAATACGAAGAGAATTTTTCTCATAAGAACAATGAATGGTTCAGCATGTTAAACATCTCCATCGGCGTACAGCGCCGCCTTGGCGAACACTTTTTTGTGCAGGCCGAACCCTTCCTGAAAGCACCGATGTCCGGCGTAGGCGAAGGCAAAGTGAACCTGGTGAGCACCGGTGTATTTTTCTCATTAAAGTATAAGCTTGGTAAATAATCTGCGTTTTATGATTTTAAGAAAGGACCCTCATCCTTATTTGCTATTCCTATTGCTGGCGTTTGCCGGATGTACCTATCGCACGGACGCGGACCTGGTGAATTGCGAGATCAATCACCCGGTGATTGCGATCGAAGCCAAGACGGATCCGACGGGTTGCAACACCCTGGATGGCGACATCACCGTTTCGGCTATGGGAGGCGCGCCGCCGTATCAATTCAAGATCAACGATGGCGAACTGCAAACCTCCGGCACGTTCACGCAGTTGAATGGCGGTTCGTTTACGCTTAGCGTCAGCGACGTAAATGGCTGTGGAAGCTCGTCAACAGTGGTGTTGACAGTGGCCTCCAGTGATCTGGCCGTAACCTACACCAGCCAGGAAGATAACGAATGCCTGAGTGGCAACGGAAGCTTGACGGTGACCGCCACAGGTTCGAATGGGCCGTTTCAGTTTAAATTGGGAACGGGAAGTTTTGGTGACACCAATGTGTTTACCGGATTGGAACACGGTTTGTATACGGTTGTCGTTAAAGATTCGCAGGACTGTTCCCTTTCGCTTAGCGCCAGTGTGGGCCGTGGGCAAACCGGCGTGAGTTGGAGTGCCGACATCAAGCCGATACTGTCAACAAACTGTGCAATATCGGGTTGTCATGTAAGCGGTTCACAAAGCCCCGACTTGTCGGATCTGGGCAGCGTGATGAACAATGCGAGTCTGATCAAAGCACGCACGGGCAGCCGGGCGATGCCCCCCGACGGGAGATCGATCACCCAGGAACAGATCGACAAGATCGCTTGCTGGGTAGACGACGGCGTGAAGAATAATTAATCACTATCAAGAGGCGGAAGTAAAAAAGCATCTCAAAAATGAGGTGCACGGGAATCTTATGTTTGAAAAATAACCCCTGTAACCATGTATAAAAGTTTCATCATCATTTTGCTCGCCGTGTATGGGATGCCGGTGCAGGCACAAAAATTCACCACGGAAAAAACTTCGGTCGTATTCTATTCGCACGCCTCCATCGAAGACATCAAAGCCACAAACCTGAAGACCTCGGGCTTGTTTGATGCGGGTACCGGCGACATCGCCTTTGTGGTGCCCGTGAATGAATTTCAATTTGCGAAGTCGCTGATGCAGGAGCACTTCAATGAAAAATATCTGGAGACAGAAAAATACCCGCGTTCCACATTTCAGGGAAAGATCGCCGGCTACGATCCGGCAGCCAGTGGAGAGCAAAAAGTAGTTGCCAAAGGTAAACTGACGATACACGGCGTGACACAATCGGTGGAGGTGCCGGGCACCATTGTCAAGCAAGGCGAGGGCCTGCTCATGACCTCCGTTTTTATCGTGAAGCTGGAAGATTACAAAGTACAGATACCAAAGTTGTTGTGGCAGAACATTGCCGAGCAAGTAGAAGTGACGCTGAATTTTTCATTCAAACCCACCAATAAATCATAATCGTTTCTCATGAAGAAAAGCCACACCCTTGCGTTGACCCTTTTTCTATTGCCCCTCTTTGCTTATGCGCAGGACGACCTGCTGGGCGAATTGGAGAAAACCACTTCGGCACCTGCCTATATCGCTCAAACCTTTAAGGGCAGCCGCCTGGTGAATGGCCACACCGTGGAGACCACCGGCGCCGGAACCCTGGAGTTTATTTTTGCTCACCGTTTCGGCCGTCTTAACGGAGGTGCCTATGAGCTGTTTGGCCTCGACGATGCTTTTGTGAGGATTGGGCTGGAGTATGGCATCACCGACAACCTCAGCGTTGGTGTTGGCCGCAACTCGGTCGATAAAACCATCGACAGTTATTTAAAGTACAAAGTACTTCGTCAAAGCAAGAGCGGTGTGCCGGTCACGATCACGGCGTTTGGAAGTGCCGCTTACCAGACCTCGCCGCGGAAAGAAGATGCCCCAGATGGGTTTCAGAACTCCGATCGCCTGGCCTACACCGGCCAGTTACTCATCGCCCGCAAATTCACCTCAAGTTTTTCCCTACAACTCATGCCCACCATCGTTCACAAAAACTACGTGGCCGATAATACCGGAGCCAACGACCAGGTGGCCATCGGTGTCGGGGGAAGGATCAAGGTTTCGCGCAGTGTTTCCCTGAATGCGGAATACTACTACCGCGTCAACCCGGATGCGTCCACGCCCTACAAGGATGCGCTGGGGTTTGCCATCGACATTGAAACGGGCGGCCACGTATTTCAAATCGTGCTCACCAACACCCGCGGCATGATCGAGCGCGCTTTCATCACCGAGACCGACGGCGATTTCTTCGACGGCGACATTCATCTCGGCTTCAACGTGACGCGCGCATTCCAATTGAAGAAGAGAAAGTAATCCAGAAAATCCTGTTCTATAGTTCAGCAGTCTTTTAATCTATGTTTCACATTAAATAAAACAATCCATGAAATCAACATCAGAAGTAACCAAGACCCTGTTTAGCCCGTTTGCGCGGCTAGGCATGCTGTGCCTCATCTTTGCTGCGGCAAGTTGTAGCAAGAGCGACGACGCTCAGCCCTCGTCGGCCATAAAGATCAAACTCTCCTCGAGTGCAACACTCGGCAACTACCTGACCGACGGCGACGGAAACGCGCTATACTTCTTCTCTACCGATGTAGCTGGCCAGAATACTTGTACGGGCGGATGCGCCACGGTTTGGCCCATCTATTTCCAGGACGGTCTCACTGCAGAAATGTTGGGCACCGGTTTGACCCTTAGCGATTTCGCGACCATCACGGCCGCCGCAGGAAAACAGCTCACTTACAAAGGCTGGCCGCTGTATTACTACGCCCCGAACGGAACGCGCGAACCTGCTAACCAGACTACCGGTGAAGCGGTGGGTGGCGTGTGGTTTGTTGCCAAGCCCGACTACACCATCATGATAGCCAAGACACAACTGAAGGGTCTCGAC
>CBIHQM010000354.1:0-7514 GCA_966211885.1 uncultured Chryseolinea sp. | reverse complement strand
TGTCGCCATGACTGAAGGTGTAGCTCAAGTCTTGTGATGCCGATGGTGATTTTAAGGTGATGGCTTCCGGCACCGTAGTCTTATCGATCGGCGCAGAAAATGTGGCCACAATTTCGGGCGTGGTGGTTGCCCCTGAAAACGTTGTTCCCATCGGGCGCCCGTCGGATTGGATGGATACCAATGTAAAAGGTGTTTCGCTTCCCGGCGACGGATCGTCCTTTTTACAGGCACTTATCGTCATCACCATCGTCAGCAGCAATCCCCAGAAACCAATCCTTAAACTCATCTATTTGTGTGTGAAAGTAAAAATCAAAGTATAAAAAGAGGGTACACCTGTGTGTACCCTCAACCTGTAAACTACAAATTACCTACCCGCTGTTCCAAGGTTAAATAATGCCGTGATATCTTTTTGTGCCAACACGGTGTTGAACACGCGCACGTCGTCGATCGATGCGGTTGCCATTCCCCAGGAGGAGCCGGTTCCATTGGCAAAGCCCAATTCGGGGGAGGCCATAGCACCGAACATAGCTTGCGCCGGTACGCGCATTTTTAACACCGGTGTGTCACCACGGTCGGTATACGCGCCAGAGGCTACGCCATTGGCATAAACCTCGAACTGGTGTGTGGTGCCGTCCCAGGTCATCACATAATGCGACCATTTCTTAGCGCCCATAAACCACTTGCCTTTGCCGGTGCCGTCATTCAACAACGACAGGTTGTCTTGTCCGCTTTGCGAGTTGTCGGCCTTGGTGGTATTGAGATAGTTCTTTAATTCTAACGTATCGGAGCTGGGCAAGTGGCGGCCTGTTTCGGCACAAGCCTGGAGATTGCCCCATACGTCGGCAACTGCCGTGGGGAAAATGCCAAAGAACGAGGTGAATTGTCCGCTCGCGCCTTTCGTATCCGTCGTATTGACCCAAAGGCTTACGGTGAAGTTATTCAGGGCGTCTACCGTGTTGATCTTATCGATGGGAGGAAATGCGATGGCTCCGCTGGTCAATTGCAAGGCTTTGCCGATCTGGCCGGTGGTGAAACCAACCGTTCCAACGGTTTTGTTCGGTGCAGTGCTAGAGATCACTTCGTTGTTGGTATCATCGAATGTCCAGTGTGCTACCAGGTTGGTTGCGCCCACTTCGTCAGAATTGTTGTAGCCGTCGATGGCCGGCAGTTTGTCGTCGCTGCTTGAACAGGATCCGATTGCCAACGCGCCCAGCGCGATGGCCCCTGCTGTCAGAAGATTGATTGATTTTCTCATTTTCATTTTAGTTTAACATTTAGAGTAAAAAATTTTAAAGCCATTATCCAGACGGGGATGTTAGTATAACACCAATCAATACCCGAAGTTTTGTTCCAGCTTGCCCCCGCTCAAAAGGATCTGCGAGTTGGGTATGGGCAGCAATTCGCTCTTGCCTTCCACAAAATTGGTTTTACCAACGGCGTGCATGACTTGCGCAGCACGGCCCTGACGCACCAGGTCCCAGAAGCGATCGTGCTCCATAGCCAGCTCCACGCGGCGTTCCTGCCAGATGTCGGCCTCCGTCACGCCGCTTTTATCGCCAAGCTTGGCGCGCTTGCGCACCAGGTTTAGCGGGCCGGCCGCGTCGCCTCCCTCGTGAAGTGCGGCCTCTGCGTTCATGAGCAACACGTCGGCATAGCGCAGAATGTGGATATTCTTGGGCCGGTCTTTATCGCTGGGCATGATGTATTTTTCTTTCGTGCTGCTGGTGTAGGCCTTATAGTTATAGTACAGGTTCTGCACGCTGTCTGAGCTAGGAACTCTGAAATCGTCCCACAGTTTGGTTCCCTTGTGTGTGCCAGAGTTGTCTATGACGATGATGGTAGCGTCTTTGCGCACATCGCCGGGCTCGTATGCATTGACCAGGTTGGCCGAAGGGTTATTAAAACCCCATCCCAGGTCATTCCATCCTCCCTTGCCACCAACGCGTACACCCTGAGACAGCGAGTAGTTGTCCACACGCAGGTTGGTGTTGTTGAAGACGCCCGTCTCGATCTCGAAGATGGACTCCGCGCTGTTGTCGCCGGCCTGGCGCCAGATTTGGGCATAGTCGTCGAGCAGACTGTATTTGCCGGAGCCAATCACTTCGTTGGTCAAGGCCAACACTTGCGCCCAATCTTTTTGGTACATGTATACCTTGGCAAGCATGGCTTGGGCCGATCCTTTGGTGACCATTCCTGCTGCCGTCTGGCCTTTCAAGGGCAAGTGGTCGGCAGCATATTGCAGGTCTTTCTCAATGCTGTCGTAGACCACTTCAACTTTCGCGCGCGTGCTGAATGCCGGATCGCTGTTGGCTTCCGCTGCGTCTTTCGGCACACGATACACCAGTGGCACGCCGCCATACATCCGCACCAGGTTGAAATACAAATAACCCCTCAAAAATTTCACTTGTGCTTCCAGTTGCTCCAGGGTGGCCGCGTCCAGGTTGGCCGTGGCCAAAGCCTTGAGTGTCTGGTTGGCGTTACCAATCGCGTTATAGTGACCGCTCCACAATGTTTCGGCAAATTTGTTGGTCGACGTCGTATTGAAATCATCGAGATCCCCCACGGGCACCAATTGGTCGCTGCCCGTACTGCCTTTATCGGCATCGTCGGATATAATGCTGGTGACCGAAATGAACGCAAAGCCATGCACATCGCCATTCTCTCCCCACGAATCGCCCGCCATCAGACTGTTGTAGACGCCCGTTACCAGTTTCAGCGCCAGATTCGGATCGGCGGTGGTGCTTTCGCCGCCTTGAACGGGTACATCCAGGAAGTCGTCGCTGCACGACAGGCACGTGAACACGAGCAGGCTCAGAAATATGTAGCGTATGTTAAAGGTCGTTTTCATGATCGTCATTGTTTAAAATCCCACATTTAAACCAGCCGCAAAGGTGCGCGTTGTTGGATACGAGCTCAGTTCGATACCCGAGCTGATAGGGTCGCCCGGTAGCTCGGCTGTGAAGCCGCTGTATTTTTTGTAGGTAAAAAGGTTTTGCGAGGTGATGAAAAACCGAAGGCTCGCGATCTTCAGTTTGTCAAGCGCTGACGAAGGCAACGTATATCCTATGGTAAGATTGTTGATCCGGGCGAAGGATCCCGACTCCACGAAGTAGTCCGATGCCAGTTGGTTCCCGGTGTTGGCGCCTGGCTCTGTCTGTGTATGGTTAGCCGATGTCCAGCGTTTGTACACTACATCTTTTTCCACATTGTCGCGGCCGTCGATGCGCGCTCCCTTTTTGCCGTTGTAAACTTTGTTTCCGACGTTGGCATAAATAGAAAGCGAAACATCGAAGCTCTTGTACGTTGCCCCCAGGTTCACCCCGAAATAGGCCACGGGTTGATACGAGCCCACAAACACGCGATCGTTGTCGTCGATTTTACCGTCGCCGTTTTTGTCCAAATATTTAAAGTCGCCGGCATGAGCGGTCGGTTGAATGAGAGTGCCATTGCTGCCTTGATAGGCAGCCACGTCGGCTTCGGAATTAAAAACGCCGATGGTCTTTAATACATAAAAGCTCCCTACGGGCTGCCCGTTATCCGTACTCGTCGTGAACCCCTGACTGCCCACAGCGCCACCCAATACCGCCTGGCCGCCGTTGAGGGCCAGTACCTCATTATGGTTGAAAGTGACGTTGCCGCTAATAGTGTAGGAAAAATTATCGCCAACGCGATCCTTCCAGTTCAACACAACTTCCAAGCCCCGGTTTTGGATGGTGGCCACATTGGTGTAGATCTGGCCATTTTTGTCGCCTACGGTGCGTTGTATCGGAACCTGTATAAGCGCGTTCTCCACTTTCTTATTGTAATAGTTCACCTCGCCCGTTAGCTTCGATTGCAAGAGAGCAAATTCTACCGCCACGTCGTATTCCTTCGTGATCTCCCAGTTGATACGCGGGTCGATGATCTGGTTGATCTGCGCGCCATTGGATGCCGTCCCGGCACTGCCGATGTAGGGATAAGCCTTGTTCAAATCAACATTCTGCACGTAGGCGTCAGTAGGGATCTGGTCGTTGCCCACTTTGCCGTATGACGCTCTCAGTTTCAAAAGATCAAACAAGCCCTGGCCTTGCATAAAGCCTTCGCGACTCAATACCCAAGCGGCGCCTACGGACGGGAAGGACTGCCATCGGTTTTCCAGTGGCAGGCGTGAGCTGCCATCGACCCGTAGGGTAGCGGTCACCAAATATTTTTGATTGAATGCATAGTTCAGGCGGCCGAGGTAAGAATTCCGCGACCATGCATCGCCTTTGCCATCATTTTGTGAGGTGTTGGCATCGCCAACGTTGATGTACCACAGGTTGGGATCGGCCGGTACGTCTTTGCGACTGGCGGAGAACCAGTGCTGGTTATACTTTTCAGCTGTTGTTCCAACCAGCAACGTGAAGTCATGTTTACCAAAGCTTTTGTTAATGGTCGCCGTATTGTCCCACACCCACCGGAAGGTTTGGGTCTGTTTCACATTCAGTGAACTCAAGGCATTCAGCTGGTTTCCCCCCGCCGTGATGAAGGTCGTTTCGTCATTGTTGAACTGATAGTTATACAGCCGGTTCAATGAATTCTTCCAGTCAGCGCCCAGCGACGTTCTCAACGTCAACCAGGGCACCGGTTTATAGCTTAGGTAGCCCGAACCTTGCAGGCGGTTCTCTTTCACTTTCATGTCGTTGTTCTCGATGTCGAGCACAGGGTTGCCCACATTGCCATAGGCCGAGGTGTTGCCGTATTTTCCGTTCACCTTGTCCGGTATGAACGGCGCTGCGCGATAGGCATCGTTGTATACACCACCGATCTTGCCATAGGCATCGATGTCGATGAGGTTGAAACCGTTTTGATTGATGCTGTTGCCGTACGATGATTGGATGCCGACTTTCAGGTTGTCGCGAATCTGATAATCCTGGTTGAGGCGGAGTGTGAGACGTTTAAAACTATTGTCGATCACGATCCCCTGGTCGTTCAAATACCCGACGTTGAAGAGGTAGGTGGATTTATCGGATCCCCCCGAAATGGACACATTGTGCGTTTGTTCCCAGGCGTTGCGCAGAATGCTACCATACCAATCGGTGCTATAGGCCGATGCGGGGGGCGGCGTGCCCACTGCAGCCTGGACATAGTTACTGTATTCGGCGGCATTCGCCATCTTCACCAGGTTAGAGGCCTGACGAATACCGATATTGTTGTTATAGGTGATCTTCATGGCCCCGCTGGCCCCTTTGCGCGTGGTGATGATGATCACGCCGTTGGCACCCCGTGAACCGTAGATCGCCGCCGCCGACGCATCCTTCAACACGTTCATGTCCACGATGTCGGCCGTGTTGATGTTGGAGATATCATCCGTCAATACACCGTCGACAACGTATAGGGAAGTCGTTCCGCTCAGCGCGGTTCCGACGCCCCGCACACGGATCTGTGGTGACGACCCGGGTTGTCCACTGCTGATGATCTGCACGCCGGCCACTTTGCCTTGCATGGCCTGGGTGGCGGTGAGCACAGGTTGTTTCGCCAACTCCTCGCCTTTCACGTTGGCCGTGGCGCCGGTGATGTCGCTTTTCTTTTGCTCGCCATAGCCTACCACCACTACTTCGGTGAGTTCCGTGGCATCGCTTTCCAGTTTGACGTCGATCTTGGTTTGTTCACCCACCGTCACCGCCTGCGTCTTGTAGCCGATGAAGGAAAAGGTGATGACATTCTCGCCAGGAGCGAGCTGGAGGGTATAGCTGCCCGAAAGGTCGGTTGGCACTCCCTTGGTGGTCCCTTGTACTAATACGCTTACGCCGGGAAGGGCGCTGCCGTCGGCTGAGTCGGTCACCGTGCCCGTCACGGTGCGGTTCTGGGCCCACACCGCTGTTGAGAGGGTAAGGATGAATAGGCTAGTTAAAAGTCTCCACATAAACCCACAGTGCGAGACAGGGTTTCAGTTAGGGTGTTTGGGCTGCTCGCGAAGTGAAGTTTAGACTTGTCAAGGGTTTTTGGGAATTTTTTCGTGTAAAGTCGACCAAATCCTAACTCATTTGGTGTGTTTTTGTGTGTGTTATTTTCCAGAATAAAAACATTGTTTTCAGGCCTTTTCAACCGTTATATATGAAATTGAGGGGAGTTCTTTACCAGGAAAAAAACATACGTGCGGGATCGTTTTCTGAGATGGGTAATCCGGGTTAGTTCTGATCCACCGGCCTGCCGGAGTGCTCCCGTTGGGGCCGCTTGGCGGGTGTGTCCAGGATCAGGATCACATCCTCCCAACGCGACGAATGAGGCTTCCTGCCCGACTTTTCCAGGTCGGCCAGCCGTTCGGCCACCTTGTGCCGGAAAGCCCACAGGGTGTTCACGCGCAGCCCCAGCTGCTCGGCCAGGGCTTCCAGGGTATATTCTTTGTGGCCGATAACGTTGAGATAGGCGATATAGAATGCTTTCTCGATCGGGAATTTGATGCTATGGAAGATGGTGTAGGCCGTGATCGACTCATTGTAGCCACAACGCGTGCAGCGACGGGCAAACTTCTGGGCGCCGTCAAAGTACTTCTCGTTGCCGCATTTGCGGCAGTGGAAAGCCTTCTCCCACTTCAGGTTCTCCAGGAAGCGATGGCAGGCCAGCGTGTCGGGATACAGCGTTTTGAATTGCTGGTAGTCCATGTTCTTTTCCATCAGCCGCTCGCTCAGCACTTCTTTGATGCTGCTTTTCAGCTTCCAGTTGTCCAGGTCCAGGATGGAATTGATCTGGTTGATCTCGTGCGATTGCCTTTCCAGCAAAACGTTGGACTCCTCCAATTGGTGGTTCTTCTCATTTAGCTCCAGGGTGCGCTCCATCACCTTTTGTTCCAGCTCGCGGTTCACCTTGTCTTTCAATTGCATGTTCACCTCGTGTTGCTGGATGATGCGTTTGAGGGCACGATCGCGCATGTCTTTCAGGATGCGGATCCTGTCGCCCAGGGCGAACGTGAGGAAGAGCATCTCCAGCACAAAGCTAAAGTGTAGGCTGTAGTGCAGCGGCGTGGTGAAGGGCAGAACGTTGAAGTAGACCATCGTGCGCACAAAGAATCCCGTGAACAGGATCCCGTAGGCAATAACAAAGAACCGCGCGGGCCGGTAGCCCTGGTTCCAGATGGTGATGCCGGTATAAAAGATCAGCGAAAGCGGAATGATCTCCACATTGCGATAGGTAAGCATTTGGGGAAGGAAGAACAACTCGGTCAGGAACCACGCCGACCGCAGCAGGATCATGCCCTTCAAGGCCTTGTCCAACGTGGGCGCATTGGCCCGCGTGCTTAGGAAGCGGCGCGTAAAGATGAGCCCCCAAACGATCACAGAATAGAGCGTGATGCCGACCGCATAGTCGTTCCACTCCGGGTGGCCCGGCCACAGGTATTGAAACCCGATGCCGTCATAGCTCATGGCATAGGCGGCCACGCTTAATATATAGACGATGTAATAGATGTTCTTGATCTCACGGATGGCGATATACACCAGCAAATTGTAAAGGCTGATGATGAGGATCATGCCATAGAAGGTGCCGAACAATAAATA
>CBIHQM010000353.1:0-7528 GCA_966211885.1 uncultured Chryseolinea sp. | reverse complement strand
CTTTACCCTAACCTAAACCTAAACCTAAATTTTTTCCTTAACCCAAACCCCCACGATCCATGACGAAGTCTACAAGTCCTCACCCACACCATTTCTAAACAACACTGGCTGTAATTTTTCAGGAGTGCTTTGTCTGGGAAATGCGAAGCAGCCGATGAACGAAGAGATTGTTATTAGCCTATTGATCTCCTAGTCATTCACTAAAGCATCCCAGGGAGTGTGAGATACTCCCCCGGGATTACTCTAGCTTATTGTTTACTAAAACACACAACAAAATTATGAAATTTCAAAGACGAAGACTTTTACTTTCTTTAGCTTTTATAGGATTGGCCTTCTCGGCGATGAGCCAGGATTCGACGCGAACCTTCACCTTATCGGGTTCCATCGACGTCTATGCTCACTCCGCCCTCGGCATGAAGAACACCGCGTTTGGAACCGCCGCACCGACCACTTCTTTCGGTAACCTGAAAGGATTTTCACTCGGTATGGCCAACCTGATCGCATCCTATCAAGGTCAGAAAGTAGGGTTTGTTGCAGACCTCGTATTCGGTCCTCGTGGTTCGGATGCCGTATTCAACTCGGGTGGATATCGCAACGTGGCCGCCGCCGGTAGCGGTCAAATCGTGAACCAATTGTATACCTACATCAAATTGTCGGATGTCGTAACGGTGAACCTCGGTCAGTTCAACACCTTCGTGGGATATGAAGTGATCTCTCCCACACTGAACGCCAACTACTCCACTTCTTACATGTTCTCCAACGGTCCCTTCAATCACACAGGCTTGCGCGTAGACTTTGCGACCGAAGGTGGATTGGTAGCCAAACTGGCGGTGATGAACCCGACGGATATTTTGGAATTCAACAAAGTGAACACCTACACGCTGGGAGGTCAGATCGGTAAGACCACCGACGCAGGCGGCATCTGGTTCAACGTGTTGTATGGTGACCAGGACGGCAAGCTCAAGAAGGCAGACTTCGGCGGAGAGCCCGCTGCTTCCTACGGAGACCTGTTCCAAGTCGACCTCACGACAGGATGGACATTGAGCGACGCTTTTTTCCTGGGAGCCAACGCTACTTACCAGACCATTGCAAAAGGTCAGGAGTATAACGCCGCCGGCGACGTCATCGACGGCACACGCAAATCTACTTCCTTCTATGGTGTGGCCTTGTATCCGAAAGTTACCGTGTCAGACAATTTCGCGCTGGCCTTGCGTGCTGAGTACTTCGGTGTGAAAGGTGGTACGGTGGGTAACTTCGCCGGCTACCGCGCTCACCCGCTCGCCTCTCCCATCGGACTGGACGGCGAAAACAAAGGCAACGTGATCGAGTTCACCCTTTCCGGAAACGCCAAAGTTGGACCGCTGACGTTGATCCCTGAACTCCGCTTCGACAAGACATCCGAAGACAGCTTTGTCAACAGCGACGGCGATGCGAAAGACTCTATGGTCTCCGCCACCTTCGCAGCAGTTTATAAATTCTAATTCCTTAACCAAAAAAATTGCAACCTTATGTCAAAAACTAAACTTGAATACATCTGGCTCGATGGATACAAGCCCACTCAGAGCCTGCGTAGCAAAACCAAGATCGTGAGAAACTTCGACGGCACACTGGACGGCTGTCCCGGATGGTCCTTCGACGGCAGCTCTACGGAGCAAGCCGACGGACACTCGTCCGACTGCCTCCTCCAACCGGTAGCCTTGTTTCCCGATCCCGCGCGTAAGAATGCCTTCCTCGTGATGTGTGAAGTGCTGAGCCCCGATGGTACGCCACACTCCTCCAACGGACGCGCCACCATCGACGACGACGACAACGACTTCTGGTTTGGCTTCGAGCAGGAATATTTCCTGTGGAATCCTGAGACCGACAAGCCCCTCGGCTTCCCCGCCAGCGGCTACCCCGGCCCGCAGGGACCGTACTATTGCTCGGTGGGCGCCAAGAATGCTTTCGGCCGCGAGATCGTGGAAGAACATCTGGACCTTTGCCTCGACGCGGGCATCAACGTGGAGGGTATCAACTCGGAAGTGGCCACCGGCCAGTGGGAGTTCCAGATCTTTGCCAAGGGTGCGAAAGCGGCCGGCGACCAGGTTTGGGTAGCTCGCTACCTGCTGGAAAGAACCGCCGAGAAATATGGCATCGCCATCAACTGGCACTGCAAGCCGCTGGGCGCCACCGACTGGAACGGCTCGGGCATGCACGCCAACTTCTCCAACGAGCTGCTGAGAACCGCCGGCTCCAAGGATGTATACGACACCGTATGCCAGGCCTTTGCTCCTTATGTGAAGGAACACATCGCCGTGTACGGTGCCGATAACCACCTGCGTCTCACCGGGAAACACGAGACCCAGTCGATCGACAGATTTTCCTACGGGGTTTCCGATCGCGGAGCGTCCATCCGAATCCCGATCGCCACGGTGGAGAACAACTGGAAGGGCTGGTTGGAAGACCGCCGTCCCAACTCTGCGGCCGATCCCTACAAGGTGGCTGCACGCATCATCAAGACAGTCAAAACGGTTCCCGAATACGCCACGGTGAACGGACACTAATACTTAAAATTTTCAGGGCGTCTGGTTGTAGTTTGAAGTCGGGCAGAAATGTCCGGCTTCTTTTTTTATATGTTGGCGAATAACTTGATAGTAACATAAACTTCTTTTTACTTTGAGTTTATGTTACGCTAACGTCCAGCAATCATGATCCATCCTCATACCGAACTCAGGTTCATCAGCGACAAAATAGGTTACGGAGTTGTCGCCACCAAGTTCATCCCCAAAGGCACCATCACCTGGGCGCTCGACAAACTCGACAGAATTTTCACACCGGCGCAAGTCCGGGCCATGGACCCGCTCTACCAGCAAGTCCTGGACACATACACCTACCGAAACCCGGAAGGCAACCACATTCTCTGCTGGGACAACGCCCGGTTTGTAAACCACAGCTCCAACTCCAACTGCATCACCACCGCCTACGAGTTCGAGATCGCCATCCGCGACATCTATCCCGGCGAGCAACTCACCGATGACTATGGCTACTTGAACTTGGAGGAGCCCTTTGAAGTGGTGCCCGAAGAAGGCACAGACCGCGTCATCATCTACCCCGACGACCTGGTGCGGTTCTATCACATCTGGGATGAAAAATTGCTGGAAGCTTTTGCCCGTCTCCAAGACGTAGAGCAACCCCTGCTCCACATCCTGGACCTCAACACGGTGGCCAAGGCCAGGCGCGTGTCGGCCGGCGAAGAGCAGATGGACTCGATCCTGAATTGCTACTGCCCGCAACACGGCCGGATCAACGGCGAGGCCCAGCAGATCAAAGTGCGCTCGCCAAAGATCTCCTACCCGTTCTGAACGGCTTGAGAGCCCACAAAGAGCATTAGTTCTGTTTCCACTTTTTCCCTGTCTTTCCAGAAATTCCGGCTGAACACCATGAGGTGTTTCCATTTCTTTTGCGTCAACAGCGCAGGGGTATAGGCGTGTACGTCCTTGGCGGAGAGCGCGGAGAAATAGCGCACGTCGTCGGTGAGGATCACGCCCAGGTATTGGTCGTCTTTTAACACGTTGATGTCAGTGAAAGGCAGTGCCTCCGTGTCGAAGGTGAACTCGGGCATGCGGCTCGCACTCCACTCCTGCAGGCGGCGACTGAGGAACCAGGCCTTCGTGTGCTGGGTTTGGATGGGCGACTGGGGCCGGTAGCGGCCGGCGCTCACCTCGCGGGCAAAGGCCAGGTAGTCCCTCAACAACCGGGGACCTTCGTTCCGGATGTCGTCTACCTTGAGCTGTTCGGGCGTGATGCTGGTGAAGAGAATGATCTTCTCGCGGGCACGGGTCACGGCCACGTTGAGGCGGTTCTCGCCACCGGCCATGTTCAGGCTTCCAAACTGCATCATCAGCCTTCCCTTTTTGTCGGGCGCATAGCCGATGGAGAAGATGATGATATCTTTTTCGTCGCCCTGCACGTTCTCGATGTTCTTCACAAACAACGACTCGGGCAACGTCTGGCCGGCCAACAGGGCCTCGGCCTCCAGAGCATCGAGCACCATCATCTGCTGGGGCGCGTTGAAGGTGACCACGCCAATTTCTTTCTCGGGCTGCTCGCGCAAAATGTCGAGCACACACCGGGCCACGGCCTGGGCCTCGACGGCGTTGGTCTGGTTTTCCCAGACACCATCCACTTTGTGATATTGGATCGGCGGGTCGTCCGTGTTGATCACTTCGCGGTCGGGCAGCAACTGCAGCCTTCCTCCATAGAAGTGGGTGTTCGAAAAATCGATCAGGGCCAGCGACTTGCTGCGATAGTGACCTTGCAGGTGGACGGTGGCCAGGTAGCGCGCCGACAGCTCCAGCAGTGAGTCCACTTCCAGGTCGGGGTTCTCCTCCTCTCCCTCGCTCCATCGTGCCTGGTACAGCTCGCTGGGCCGCAACTGCTTGTCGTCGCCGGCCACCACCAGTTGCTTGCCGCGATACATGGCCGGAATGCCGCGCTCGGCAAAACATTGGGAGGCTTCGTCGAAGATGACGATATCAAACAGCCCCGTGGTCATGGGGAAAATGGCCGACACCGACTCGGGCGACGCCAGCCAGCAGGGCACCAACTGGAAGAGCTCGTAGGGCGACGACTCGATGAGCTTGCGCAGGGGCCAGATCTTTTTCTTCTTCGTGACCTGGTGCAACAGGTCGCGATAGGTCACCAGGTTGTTCAGGCGGTTGTACTCCAGGTTCTCATACACCCGCTCGCGGGCGCGCACCCACAAAATTTCCTTGCTCAGCTTTTTCTTTTCCTTCAGCGACGACCGCAGCTCGTCCTGCAGCGTATCGATCTTCATCGACGACACGGCGCGCAGGATGGGATATTTTGTTTCGATGTGGTCGATCCAGGCCAGGCGCAAGCTGTTTTGGAACAACCCTTCCATGGCGTCGCCGTCCCACGCGCCAAGGTGATCGTAGAGCTTTAGGGTGACGTCGCGTTCAAAGAATTTGAGTGATTCTTTTAGCGTGTCGTATTCACAAAGGGTATCAAAATCGCGGTGCAGGGTTTTCAGGTACTCCTCTTCCCGCGCGGGTTCCAATATCACCTGCGTTACCTGGTAGGGCGCAAGCCACACCAACCACCCCGCTTTCTTTTCCCGCACACCCGAAATGGCCGACAGGATATCCTTGAACAAATTTCCAAACTCACGACGCGAATATTTATGAACGCTAACAGCGTCCTTCACTTCGCGAAGGGTATTGAAGATGAGCTTGGCCCGGACGGCCAGTTTCTGACGATCGAACCACCGTTGCAACGTGTCCTTGTCGTAGTTCGAAGGCAAATCGACCAACCAGGATTTGTTCTTCAATGCCGTGAGATGGTGCTCGAGGTTGAGACGGCTATCGATGCGGCGCTCCATGATGCGCAGACCCTCTTTGCTATAGTTGAGTTGATTGGCCACCAACACGCGGCGGAGATAAAATTTCTCTTTCGAGAACAAATGCCAGCGGATGAGACGGATCAGGTTGGTCCGGGCGGCCTGCGAGTGTTGCAGCGCCTCCTGGAACTTGCCCAACTCGTTGGAGGGTAAGGTGGTTTCGGGCAGCTCGTCGTCGTAGCAGTTCATGATCACCCGCTCCATGTTCAGGAGCCACAGGAGGCTGGTCTCGTCCTCGCTTTCGTTGATCATGGACTGGAAGTAGACGTGGGTGTCGTCGTCTTTGATGACGCTGATCATGCCCAGGATGTCGTCTTCCTTGGCGGCCAGGGTTTCACAGTCTTCCAGGTGCGGGCGGATGCCGATGAGTTTTTCGATGGCGCCGGCCACTTTGTTTTGATAGCTCGGAATGTCGGCAACGATTTGCGCGATCTTTTTTTCATCGGACGGTTTGAAGCCGGCAAACGAGCGCCGCTCGCGCCACACATAATGGTCGTTCTCCAGGCGTGCGGCATATTGTGCGTAAGTCTTCAGCTTGCGCAGAAAATCATGCAGCTCCCCGAAGTTGAAAAAGGGATACTCTTGTTTTATGTTGATCGACGGTCCGTTCAGCTCCGAGGTGAGGTAGAGCTCCTTTACGGAAAGGCCCGACTCTTTGTCGTCGAACAAGGCATGTTTGAATTCTTCCAACTCCTCCGTCACCTGGTCGATGCGACGGCACAGTTGGAAAAATTTGCGTTCGGTCTGGATCACATCGATGCCGCGGTTGCGCGTCTTAAATTCCTCCACGCGCTCAACCTGCCGGGCGATCTTGGCATAAATTTCTTTCCGGTCGTTTCGAAAATCATGGACCAGTCCAAGGAAGTCGCCGAGTTCGATATCTTTTAAGCGGTCATACACCACGTCGAGGGCGGCGCGTTTCTGACAAACCAGCAACGCTTTTTTTCCGGAGGCAATGGCGTCGGCCAGCAGGTTGCAGATGAGCTGCGACTTGCCTGTGCCGGGCGGGCCCTGCACCACGATGGAGTGGCCGTGCTTGATGGCCTTGATGGCATTTTCCTGGTAAGCATCCATCACAAACGGTGCAAAGATCTTCTCTTCGCTGATGGCATTGTTCATGAGGGCGCCCTGGGCGGTGAGACCGTCGCTTCCCGTATTTTTCTCCACGAAAAATTCTTCCAGGTCGGTGACGGTATCATTGTCAATGAGCTGCAGATAGTCGGGCACCAATTGTGACCCGGCTTGGGGAAAAATTCCGAGAACGGCCTCGGGGTACAATTTCAGCTCGCCGTTGCGAAGGCTTTCTTCCAGCGTTTCCTTTTTGAACGTTTCAAATGGCGTGAGGGTGTCGAGGAAATTGTCGGGGTTGAAGTTGATCTCCAACCGGTCGCGCAGCAACTCATACAATTGTGTGCGGAACACTGTGCTGTCGATATCGAAATCTTCGAAGCTGGTATCCAGCAGCTCTTCTTCCAGCTTCACCTGGTTATAAAAAGCAAATGCCAGCAAAAACGACTTGTTGAACGTGATGCCCGCATCTTTCCGCGGCTGCAACGCCCAATGTTGTCCCTCCTGCACGATGCTGACAGGGAAATACAAAAGTGGACAACGCACGATCGAGCCGTCGGAAAATTTTCCACGCACAAACGGCCAGCCAACATGCAAATCGTTCGACCCGCGTTCTTCAAAAATAAAATGATCGATGCGTTGAAGTTTTTTTAGCCTCCGGCTGCTTTCGTTGTTGGCTTCCAGGCGGCTGTCGAGTACCTGGCACACCTTTTTGCTTTTGTTGGCGATGAGCGCTTTGATCAATTCGAACGAAGGCTCGCCGTTGAGAAAACTGAGGGTGTGCACATCGATCAATTGTTCGGCGTGCAAACGCAGCAACAGCAACGAGCGATTGTTGCCCGAAAGGTTGGTGAGCCTCCGCAGGTAGGAAGGCAATATATTTTTTGCAGGATGCGACATGAGCGTATTTATAAAATTTCTTCTCCTGAAGAACAGCAAGATCCCTGATCGGTTGGTCTTACAGGGTTAAATATGGTGCGATTTTATCAATGATCTTAGGATCGAGGCCTTGTATCTTTCGAAGATCGTCCAGGGACGTGAATTCTCCATGTTGAAATCGGT
>CBIHQM010000352.1:0-7569 GCA_966211885.1 uncultured Chryseolinea sp. | reverse complement strand
CTACAATCCCTTTGCCTTCAAGGGTTCACAGATTCAAAAGGTTGGGGGTTATCTCAACTATACTTTTCAAAACATGACTTTCTTCAGCGAATATGCCCGTTCAATCAGCGGCGGCGCTGCCTATGCCGCGGGCACGCTCTGGAGTCTTTCGGGCAAGCTTGATCTGTCGTTGCTGTTCCGAAAGTTCGCACCCAACTTTTATGCATTCTACTCCAACGCTTTCGCGGAAGGCAGTACGACGCAAAACGAAGAGGGTCTGTATTGGGGATGGAAATACAAAGTGAACCGGCGCTGGACCTTTGCCGGCTACATGGACCTTTTCCGCTTTCCATGGCTGCGGTTCAGAGCCTATGCACCCACCGAAGGCCATGAAGGATTGCTAAGGATCGTCTATCAACCTTCCCGCACGGTCATGATCTTTGCTGAAGCCCGCGAAGAAGTGAAGGCACGAAATGAAACCTCCGCCAGCAACAACCTCTATCATCTCCTGGAAGCCACGAAGCATCTCTACCGGGTCAACCTGGAATATGGCATCAATCAAGCCCTCCACCTGAAAACCAGAGCCCAACTGAGCACACTGGATTTCCGTGGCAAGCAAACCCAGGGTTTCATTCTGCTGCAAGACGTGACCCTCAAAACCGGTCCCTTGGAGTGGACCGGCCGCTATGCCCTCTTCGACACCGATGACTATGACAACCGCCAATACACCTACGAAAAAGATGTGTGGCTGGCATGTTCCATGCCGGCCTACTATGGCCGAGGGGTTAGAAAAGTACTAATGATCGAATATAAAATGAATAAAGCCATCAGTGTTTGGCTGCGCTATGGACAAACACGCTACGTCGGCCGCAAGGAGATCACATCTTCATCGGGAACGATTGCCGGCGCCCTGCAAAACGATGTGAAGATCCAGGTACGGATTTCCTTTTGAGATTCCTACTGTCCGATCCATGCTTCGGAAGGTTATGACGTTGATGGGCAGGCGGGAGAGTCAGGGCTAAAGCCCAAGTACCTGTTTGTTTGATAACCCCGGCCTAAAGGCCGGGGTTACTCGTTCAGTTGATTTACTTGCTCACTCAAGAAAAGATGTATCCAACCAGTGGGCCTTTAGGCCGAAGTTATTAAATCACAAAGATGAATAGCCACAGTCTAAGGGCATGTTGGTAGATCAAATCAGATTCAGCAAACAAACCAGATTCAGTAACCCCCAGTTATATGCAACCTGAATAACCCTGGCCTTTAGGCCAGGGGCAAAAGACCACCTTCCGCCAGGGCTTTAGCCCTGACCTGCCACTCCCTCTTTCCTTCGACGTTGTCCTTTTCGTACCGTGAGGCTTCAAAAAAGCCATTCCAGGGCGGTCTAAAAAAATATTGGAACATTCGGTCCAATATTTTGAACCTTTATTTGGAACGATCGTTCCATACAGTATAAACAATAAAATATCTGAACACCATGAAAAGATTAGAAAACAAGATCGCCGTCATCACTGGAGGTAATAGCGGCATAGGCCTGGCCACGGCAAAAGATTTTATCGCCGAAGGGGCCAAAGTGATCATCACCGGGCGCAACGCCACCGCGCTGAATGCCGCGCTCAAAGAACTGGGATCAAACGCACAAGGCCTAGCCCTGGATGTGGCCCACAGCGGCCAGTGGAAGCAATTCGGTGAGCAACTGAAAGCTTTGACCCCGAAGGTCGATGTCCTGTTTGTGAACGCCGGCATCGCCAAGTTCTCGCCCATCGATGCCACCACGGAAGAATTGTTCGACGAGCAGTTCAACGTGAACGTGAAGGGCGCTTACTTCAGCATACAACAAGTGTTGCCCCTGATGCCGGAAGGCAGCTCCATTGTCTTGAACACCTCCATCAATGCCAGCATCGGCATGGCCAATGCGTCGGTATACTCGGCGACCAAGGCGGCCGTGCTCACGCTCATCAGGACGTTGTCGGCCGAACTGCTTTCCCGCAAGATCAGGGTGAACGCTGTGAGTCCCGGCCCGGTCACCACGCCGCTCCACAGTGCCGGCAAACGGGGCGTCAGCGAAGAGCAAAGCCAGCAGGTGGACGAAAGCATCGTCAGGCAAATTCCGCTGGGCCGTTTTGGCAGACCCGAAGAGATCGCCAAAGTCGTTACCTTCTTTGCATCCGATGATTCATCGTTTATTTTAGGAGCCGAATTGATCGTCGATGGCGGAATGGCAACCCTGTAAGGTTGACATTTCCTGCCTGCTGGTGATAAGCTATTGAACCGCCATGCCCAAGGAAAAATTATTCGATACCGATGCCGTGCTCGACCGGGCCATGGAGCTTTTCTGGAAGAAAGGCTACCATGGTGCGAGCATCAACGACCTGGTGGAAGCGACCGGCCTGAGCCGCAGCAGCCTGTATGCGACCTTTGAAGACAAACACAAGCTCTATGTCACGGCACTCCGCCATTATCAAACCTTGCAAAAGAAAGGTTTGACCGAGGCGCTAGACAAGCAATCCTCAGCGCGGAAGAAAATAGAGGTCATTTTCCGCGCCTACCTGGAGGCCATCCTGCACGACGCCCATGGCAAAGGTTGCTTCATGATCAACACGACCACCGAAATGACCAATCAAAACAAAGAGCTCGCAAAAATCGTGGGCAGCGATTTCGAGGGTATGGAGGAGCTTATGTTTTCCCTGATCAAACAAGGTCAAAACGAAGGCACCGTCTCTAAGAAGCAAAAACCAAAAAACCTTGCCCGCTATCTTTTCAGCAGCTACCTGGGTATGCGTCTTACCGGACAGGCTAAGCCGGACCGGGCAACGTTGGAGGATATCGTAAAACTAACGCTGAGTGTGCTGGATTGAATCCGAAGCGCTGGAGAACAGAGACGTCGTCCCGATAAACTCAAAAGAATATCCGGATATATCCAAAACATAGTAAATTTCAGACACGGATCGCCCTTTTCCGGGGCGGGTCCTCCACCGAAACGAGATACGCTATGCATGCTACGAAGCTGATTACCCCGGACGTGTTGTTGGTCATGTGCATCGGGGGCATAGCCTTTATTTTGATCATGAAAGCCATCTTCCGTAAACCGAAGTAAGGTTTGTCCCGGATTGTGTAGAGATTTGGGGGTTACGGGCGACCAACTCCGTTTTTAATCGTCGGGAGGGTTTTTGAATCCGGGCATGCTGCCGTTATTTGGGACACTAATTTTTAATACATCTATATGAAAATCAGGCCTATCATCGCCCTCTCCCTGCTCTTTATTGCTCACCTGTCGCTCGCCCAGACCACGAAGAAGGTGCTGGAGCTTCCCGAGTTCAAAGGCATTTATGTAAACTCCAACTACACGGTCTATCTCAAACAAACCAATAAACAGGAAGTCACCGTAGAAGCCCTCACGGAAATTTTCAGCGTCAGCGACATCAAAGTGGAAAATGGTATTCTCATGATCAACGTGGACCGCAAACCCGACACGTCCAACAAAAGCCTCTGGGCCAAGATCGACGACATCAAGTTGAACCCCACCATGAAGCTCTATGTGAGCGTGAAGAGCATCAATGACCTCCAGGTGAATGGCGGCGGCAAGATCATTTCCGATAATTCCATCGCTTCCGACTACATGACCCTCGGTGTATCGGGCAGCGGCTCGATCGACGTAGACTTGAAAGGAAATACCGTGAAAGCCGAAGTGAGCGGCAGCGGCTTGCTCAACCTCCGCGGCTATGCTACTTCCATCGATGCGGTAGTGAGCGGCTCCGGCGGCATCACGGGCTACAACTGTCCCCTGGAAACCGCAAAGGTGAAAGTGAGCGGCACGGGCTATTGCAACCTGAACGTCACCAACAACATCGATGTCCTCGTGTTGGGCAGCGGCACCGTGAAGCACAAAGGCAACACGAAGACCGCCCAGAAGAAGATTTACGGCAGCGGCACCGTTGACCGCGCTTACTAGAACCTACCGGCTTTCATAGACGTATACTTGCGCACCATGCCTCGTATACGTCTATGACCATAGCCATCCCAACCCTCCACCTTTTCGCTCCCCTCGACGAAAAGCTCATCACCCTCTTGCGCTCCCTCTCTCCCGACGACTGGCACAAGCCCACGCGCGCCAGACAATGGACCGTGAAAGACATCGCCACCCATTTGCTTGATGGCAACCTGCGCACGCTGTCGATGTTGCGCGATGGATACTTCGGGCAGTCCGGTCCAACGGACACTACCTATGAAGGCATGGTGCGCTATCTGAATGATCTGAACGCCACCTGGATGAATGGCGTCCGCCGCCTCAGCCCCGCGGTGTTGGTGGATCTGCTCGAGCATTCCGGCCGCGAGTACATCGCCTACCTGCATACGCTCGACCCGTTTGGGCCCGCGGTGTTCACGGTGGATTGGGCCGGCACGAACCCCACACCAAACTGGTTTCACATCGCCCGCGACTACACCGAAAAGTGGCATCATCAGCAACAGATCCGCGAAGCCGTGAATCGCTATGGCATTGCCTCGCGCGAATTGTACTATCCCGTGCTGGATACTTTCCTGCAAGCCCTCCCCCATCATTACAGGAGCGTGACGGCCTCGACCGGAAGCACGGTGAAACTGCACATCACCGGCTTAGCGGGAGGTGAATGGTATCTGGTCCGGAAAGAAAAGGGATGGCAATTGACAAAAGAAAAGACGCCGTCGCTTGCACAGGTCACGCTCGACGATGACACGGCCTGGAAACTCTTCACAAAAGGATTGACGCCCGAAGAAGCACGCCGTCTGGTTTCCCTGACTGGCGATCGCGTTTTGGGTGGGCCTATCTACACCCTGGTGTCGGTGATGGCGTGAAAGTGTTACAACTGCAGCCGGATCTTCATCCGGTTAAGCACGGGCACCAATGACATCACCGCCACGGCAAACACCAGCGACCAGAGTATCCCCACAAATCCCTCGCGCAAAAACGACGGCCAGTGCAGGTGAAAGATCTCCATCAGGGCATATACGACGAAGGGGATGATGTAGGTAAGCAAGGGATTGGACGCGGCTGGTTTGATGAAGTTCGTCCATCCGCTGACCTTCTTCAGGTCGATAAGCCAATATAAAAACGAGAAGATCACCACGCAGGCTGCCGCGCTGAACAGGCACCAACTGGGTGTGGCGTGGATCTTGGAGATTTGAAAATACGGACGCAATAACACACCGCCGATGATCAATACCACGGCATACACGGCGGCGGCATTGAAACGCTGTTGGTTGGTCATGCTCTTTCCATGGAAAAATATCAGCGAGAGGATGATCCCCATCAGCACCAGCGAGGTGTGCGAGGCATGGCCGCCCTGGCTAAACAAAACATGCCACGGTGAGGCGTGTTCTATGGTTCTGCCCAGCGCATAATATCCGATACAGAACACGACCGTCGCCGATAAAGCAATGAGGTTGCCTCGGAAAGCCTGGTAACAGATACAGCCCAACAAATAGGCCCATCCGATCAATCCCAAGATGCCCCACCAGTGCGGTTTCATATACTCCGTGCCGTCTTCGCCGCCGCGATAGATGAACGCGAGTGCGACCAGGATGATCACACCGGTTGCCCGCAGGCGATATTTCAGGGCCTTGTTCTCTGCGTTATACACGTTCCAGATCAGGATCACCGCCACATAGAACAACAGCGACCACACGCCAATCGGGATGGGCATGGCGGCTTCGTTATAGTCGCCTTCGGCATTCACCATGAATACGCCTAGCACCAAGAGTCCCAGGGTGCGGAAAAGGATATGTCCCTGCAATTGCGCAGGACTGTCGCCCTTGGCTTTCCGGCTGGCGATGGCAAAGGGAATGGACATGCCCACGATGAACAGGAAAGCGGGGAACACGGCGTCCACAAACGTCATAGCGTCGGCATCGGCGGGCATGTGTTTCATCCAGGCGGGGATGCCATGCACACCGGCCAACTCATTCACGAAGATCATGGTGAGGATGGTGATGCCGCGGAGTGCATCGATGGAGAGGATGCGTTGGGTGGTAAGTCCGTTGTCCATTGTAAAAATTTATAAGCACCGAAATTAAATTAAATTGAAATCCTGACGAGATTTAGCGTCAAATAATTTTATAAACAAAACATAACACAACACACATTTAGCACACGCACACACTTATCATTTCATTCAACCCTTCATCCCTTTTTGCAACCTATGAAAGATCGTATCCTCAATGTTGTTATGCTCGTGGCCATGGCCGGCTGCATAACGGCCTTCATCAACACACCACCCAAAAGCAAGAAAGTGGTCATCGCCTATGTCGGCGGCTTCCGTGGACTGGTCAATGCCGATTCCATCGACGTGCGCAAACTGACACACATCAACTATGCTTTTGTCAATGTGAAAGACAATGCTGCGTGGTTGGAGAACGAAGCCACCGACACGGTGAACTTCCGGAAGCTCAATCGGCTGAAGCGCATCAATCCCGAGCTGAAGATCCTCATCTCCATCGGTGGCTGGGCGTGGAGCGACAAGTTTTCGGACGCTGTGCTGACGGAAGCTTCGCGAAAAAAATTCGCACAAACTTCGGTGGCCATCATCAAAAAATATAAGCTCGATGGCGTTGATATCGATTGGGAATATCCGGCCATGCCCGGCGAAGAAGACAATGTGTACCGACCGGAAGACAAACAAAATTATACGCTCATGTTCAAAGAAATCCGCGAAGAACTGAACGCGCTTGAAAAGCAGACAAAGAAAAAATATTTACTCACCACGGCCGTGGGCGGGTATCACGAATACATCGAACATACCGAGATGGACAAGGCACAAGTGTATCTCGACTATGTGAACATCATGAGCTATGATTTTAAAACAGGTGCCGACAGCATCACGGGTCATCACACCAATTTGTATCCGTCTAACGACTACGCTACCGAACGTTCTACGGATCGCGCCATCACCGAATTCATTGCTGCCGGTGTGCCCGCATCCAAGATTGTGATGGGCGTAGCATTCTATGCCCGGTCGTGGACGACGAGCACCCCCGACAACAGGGGGCTTAACCAACTGGCCGTGCAAGCGCAGTGGGGTGGTGGCTACTCCAAACTAAAAGAAACAACGATCGACAAAAATGGTTTTAAGCGTTATTGGGATGAGAAGGCCAAGGCGCCCTACCTGTTTAACGATGAGAAAAAGATCTTCATTTCGTATGACGACGAGATGTCGATTACGGAGAAGTGCCACTATGTTACGGCACACAAACTCGGTGGAGTGATGTTTTGGGAGTACTCGGAAGATCCAAAAGGCTATCTTTTGGGCACGATAAACCGGGAACTGAAGTAAACGGGGGTTGACAGGGCGTAAAAGTGGTTAAAGTGCCTGATTTATATCTTTTTCTTTTTAATAAAAATTCTTATTACTTTTAAATGTTTATTGTCAATCTTTTCTGAGGCCCTCTCCCCTCGAGCAGTAGTTCCAGAAGACTGTCAGTTTACATTAACTAATTTCTCATTTATTCTTTTTAACAATGAACATTTACGTTGCCAACATCCCTTTTAAGGCATCCGAACAGGAATTGAAGGGATTATTCGAAGAGTATGGCGAAGTTTCTTCAGCCAAGATTGTCATG
>CBIHQM010000351.1:0-7619 GCA_966211885.1 uncultured Chryseolinea sp. | reverse complement strand
CGGTGGTTGCCACAACGCCGCAGCGCGTCCCGGTAGCGCGCCGTGGCCTGCGGATAGTTCCCCGTGAAGTAATGGTACAGGCCGATGTCCGTGAGCGCCTGAACCTCTCCCTTACCATATTGATTTTGACGGGCCAGCACCCATGCTTCCTGGGCGTAGCCATAGGCTTTCTCAAAGTCATAGTCCCAGCTTTCGGCAGCGAGGGCATGCAAGACATCGCAACGTTGCGCGGGGCTTTGTGTTTGTTCGAGAACTTTTTGGAGACTATCTATCCTTGGGGTTTGGGCATAGATCAACAAGGGGATGAACCAGCCTAAGGCAAGACAGACAGACACTCTACGCATGCTAAAAAAATGGGCTTCTTAAAGCTAAATAGAATTCCACTCTAATCCATGCAACTAAGAGAGAATATCGGCGTGTTGTTGATCGGTTGGAAACGTGACTCGAAAAACGGAGCCTTGACCCCACCCGCTTCGGACTTCGATCTTGCCATTGAGTTTTTCTACGGCCTTTTTTACAATATACAGTCCAAGGCCGTTACCTTTTGACCGGTCGTTGCCACGGAAATACATCTCAAAGATGCGCTCCTCGTATTGTTTCTCAATGCCCTGGCCGTTGTCTTCTATTTCCAGCACTACTTCTCCTCCCTCGTCGAACGCTCGCACGTAGATGAACGGCTGATCCATGCCGCTAAAGAATATAGCGTTCTCGATAAGGTTTTCGACAATGATCTTCACCATGGCCGGGTATGAAAAGAACGATTGTTTTAACCCGGCATCCATCTGCACGTGAATACCCCGGCCGCGAAGTTCTTCCGAAAAGCTATCGCAAACATTGTTGACGATCTCTTTGATAAAGACTTCCTTGTACACCAACTGCTGTGCGCCCACATCGCTAATGGATTGCAGCTTCACTAGCATTTTGTCAAGGTTGCTGGCGGTCTCTTTCACCTTGGCAAAGAGTTCCAGGGCGTTGGCATCTTTCACGGTGATCTTGGCCACCTCCGCCAACCCCATGAACGTGGTCAGTGGCCGGCGAAAATCGTGCGACGAACGGTAGAAAAAAGTGTCCAACTCTTTGTATGCCTGTCGCAGGGCCGACGTTCTCTCCTCGATTTTCCCCTCCAGGGTGCGATTGATCTGCGCGATGGTTTGATTGGCCTCGATCAACTCTTCCGATTGCGCCATGATCTCCTCCTTCTTCTCCACCATTTCGAAGTTTGCCTTGCGGATACGGGTGGCATACTGGTAGGATTTATATGCCAATATGGAAATCAGAATAACCCCGGCCAGGCCTGAAAAGATGATGATGTTCTGTTGCTCGATGTGCGCCCGCTGCAGCTCGATCTTACTGTTCTGATTTTCTTTATGTTGATTGAGAAAGGCAATTTCCTGGTTCTTTTGCTCGGTTTGATAGAGCGCCTGCATCTCGGCCAGCTTCAACGCGTTGCTTTCGCTATAGACAGAGTCGTGCATTTGCTGATAACGCTTTTGATAGTCGAGCGCTTTTTTATAATCCTTTCGGGACTCGAAGAGCACGGAGAAATACAAAAGATTGTTCATGAGCAGGATCTTTGACCCGGTACTGATCGCGAGCACCCGCGCCTTCTCCAGGTATTCCTCCGCTTCCTTGTAGCGGCCTGCTTTTCCGTATAGCTGGCCCAACTGGTTGTAGGAGATGCTCAACCCTTGCTTATTGCCTGCCTTCTCGTCGATCACCAAGGCCCGCAACTGGTAGGCCAGGGCACGATCGTATTGCTCCCGGGCTTCATAAACCAGAGCAATATTAAAGATGCAGGCCGATACTCCCTCTTCGTGGTGAATACGCTCGCGGATGACCAGTGACTTTTGTAACAGCTCCAGGGCCTTGTCATATTTCTTCTCCTGGTAATACAACACCCCCATGACATTGTAGCTATTGGAAATGCCATGGTCGTCATGGATCTCCTCGCGCAATTTTAATGATTTGTCCAGGTAGGCATGGGCTTGTGCGTAGTTCAATTGATTTTTGTAGATCCAACCGATCTCGCTATAGAGCTTGGCCACTTCATATTTCACCCCGCTGGGTTCCGTGATACGCAACGCCTCCAGGTAATATTTCAAGGCCACATCGTGTTGACCCAATTCTTCATAGACCTCTCCCAACTGGTTATATACCGATGCCAGCAAAGGCGGCTGCTCTTTTATTTTGAGGATCTCCAGTGCTTTGAACAATACTTCCAACGACTTCAAATATTCGCCCTTGCGGTAGAAGGCATCGCCCTGGCTCTTGTAGCAGTTGAGCATCAGGTATTCGCTTTTTGCCTTGTTTGCCAGTGCACATCCCTTTTCAAGATTTTCGTTGGCAAGGTCGTAGCGGTTCTGATTCTTATACACGTCCGCGAAAGCGAACCAGACCTCGGCTCTTCCCCGTTCGTCGTCTCTTCGCTCGTAGATCTTCATCGCCTTCATGAAATACTCCTCCGCCTCTGTATTTTTCCACTGGATAACAAACAGCCGGGCCATGCTCTTGTAGGTATACGCCAGGTAAACTTCGTTTGGATCCTTCTTGAGCACCTGGAGCGCTCTTTGGTAAAAGAGAAGGGCCGAGTCGTACTGAGCGGTCGAACGGTAAATGTTGCCCGTCATCACATAGCTATAGGCCAGCTGGCTATCCTCCTCCCCGTTGATGTTTTGCGCTTGCTTGTACAAACGAAGTGCCGATTGAAATTGCCCGGACACGGTAAACTTATAGCCCATCAGTGTGAGCGCCCGCTTTTGGCCGATGTCATAGTGTGCATTGCGTGCGAGGAGGTTGGCCTGGGAAGCATAGCGGAATCCTTCGTTCACATCGGTGTCATAGATATAGGCCGAAAGGCTATTCAGCACATCGGCGCGATCGCGGTCATTTTTTGCATCCTTTAACGCGCGTTGGAGGCTGTCCAAAGCAGGTTGGGAACGAAGCGTGGTCGCCTGGCCTAAAATGCAAATCAAAAGGATCGAAAAAAACCTCACCATGTCCTCTAAATAACCAAAGTTAACTAGTTAATTTAATGCATTCCATTTACATTCTTCCAGATCGGGGTCAAAATAATTAGCGATGGCGTTGTATGCAGTCATGGCACAATTTCTTTGTAGTTTTGAGGACCGCCATACCCTAACATCAGGACTTCAACCTTAACCTTTATCCTATGAATAATCGAAAAAACGTCGTTTACATCGTCATCGGTGTCATTTTGTTGATCGTGCTGATGAGCCTTTCATCGAGCATGTTTTACACGATCGGCCCCTCCGAAAGGGCTATTATCTTCTATAAGTTCGGCAAAGGTCTCGACAAAGACAACGTGATCGAGCAGGGCTTCCACACGAAAGCGCCCTGGAACGATCTGTATGTGTACAGTGTCAACGAAATGTCATCCGACGAGAACATGGATGTGCTGGACAAGAGCGGTTTGTCTATCCACGTAGACGTCACCGTGCGCTACAGTCCCATGCCTGAGAAAATAGGCTATATCCAGGAGAAATTCACCAAAAACTATGTGAATGTATTGGTCATTCCGGAAGTGCGCTCCACCGTCCGCCAGGTCATGGGCCGCTACACAGCCGAGGAGATTTACTCCACCAAAAGAGCCGAAGTGGAGACCGCCATCCGCACTGAAACGGAAAAGATTCTGCAACTCAATTTTGTACGTGCGCCAGCTGTACTGATCCGCTCGATCTTGCTGCCCGAACAGATCAAGGGTGCCATCGAAAATAAACTCCAGCAGGAACAAGAAGCACTGGCCTATCAGTTCCGCCTCGACAAAGAAAAAAGCGAAGCCGAACGGAAACGCATTGCCGCCGAGGGCGAATCGCGAGCCAACAACATCATTAACAATAGCTTGACCAACAATCTCCTAAAAATGAGAGGCATCGAGGCCACCTTGGAGTTGTCTAAATCGCCCAACGCCAAGGTCATCGTCATCGGTTCCGGTGGCGACGGGATGCCCCTGATCCTGGGCAATAATTGACAAATAGATATTTTTTAATGCATTCTTTTCCCAAACATGACCGAACCCTGTATATTTAAAACTTGTGTTAAAAATCCATTAGAACATGTCTAAAACTGCTGAATTGATCATTGACGGAAAGTCATATGTGCTGCCCCTTGTAGAGGGAACGGAGAACGAGGTTGGTATTGATATTAGCGACCTGCTAGAGAAAACGGGGACTATCACCCTGGACCTGGGCTACAAAAATACGGGCGCCACCAAGAGCGCCATCACCTTCCTGGACGGCGACAAAGGTATACTGCGCTACCGCGGATACTCCATTGAAGAGCTGGCCGAGAAGTCCAACTTCCTGGAAGTAGCCCACCTCCTCATCTTTGGTGAGCTGCCCACGCAACAGCAGTACAACAAATTCAGCCACGACATTAAAACACACACCCTGGTGCACGAGGATATCAAAAAGATCCTCGACGGCTTCCCTTCCACCGCCCATCCCATGGGCGTGCTGGCCTCCCTGTTTTGCTCGCAAACCGCATTCTATCCCGAGTCGCTGGACCCCAACCGTTCCGCTGAGGGCGTCTATCTGAGCATCGTACGGTCTCTGGCCAAAATGCCGACCTTTGCCGCCTGGGCCTATAAAAACGCCGTCGGTCACCCTGTGAACTACCCCGACAACAAGCTGGACTACTGCGCACGCTTCCTCAAGATGGTGTTCGCCCTTCCGGCCGAGGACTATGAAGTAGACCCCGTGGTAGCAGACGCCCTGGATAAGTTGCTGATCCTCCACGCAGACCATGAGCAGAATTGCTCCACCTCTACCGTGCGCATCGTCGGCTCATCCAAGGCCAGCATTTATTCGTCTATCTCCGCCGGCATCAACGCCCTGTGGGGCCCCCTCCACGGCGGCGCCAACCAGGAAGTGATCGTGATGCTTGAAAACATCAAGAAAGACGGCGGCGACACCGAAAAATGGATCAACAAAGCCAAAGACAAAAACAGCGGGTTCCGCCTCATGGGCTTCGGACACCGCGTCTACAAGAATTTCGATCCGCGCGCCAAGATCATCAAGAAGGCCGCCGACGACGTGTTGAAAAAACTGGGCGTGAACGACCCTGTGTTAGAGATCGCTCAGAAGCTTGAAGAAGCCGCCCTGAAAGATCCTTACTTCGTAGAAAGAAAACTCTATCCCAACGTCGACTTCTATTCGGGCATCATCTATCGCGCCCTCGGCATCCCGGTGGATATGTTCACCGTCATGTTTGCCATGGGACGCCTCCCCGGATGGATCGCCCAGTGGAAAGAAATGCGCGAGAACAAAGAACCTATCGGCAGACCTCGTCAGATCTATACCGGTGCAACGCTGCGCCCGTATACCGAGATCACAAAACGATAGACGTCCCATACCAACCGCTACGGCCAGCGAATACCTTGGCCGTAGCGGTTTTTATTTTTAGCTCAGTTCACTTTTTAAAGAAATCATCCATGGACCAACAACAATTCGACGCTGCTGTAGAGCGCTCCAAAACGTTCACCAAAAGACCTACCAACGAAGAGTTGCTCAGACTCTATGGATTGTTCAAACAAGCCACGGAAGGCGACGCCACCGGCGACCGTCCCGGCGGGTTTGACTTCAAGGCCATTGCCAAATTTGATGCTTGGGAAGAATTGAAGGGCAAGACCAAAGAACAAGCCATGACCGAATACGTGACCCTGGTGAACGACCTTCACAAACTCTACGCGTGACCGCTTGAATCTCTTTTACCAACCGCGCCTCCCCGAAGGAATCCACTACCTCGACCCCGACGAGTCGAGACACTGCACAAAAGTGCTGCGAAAAAAACAAGGCGATACGCTGCACCTGACCGACGGCAAAGGCTTCTTCTACACCGCCATCATTACCCAACCCGATCCGCAGCGATGCACCTTTGAAGTCACGGGGACGCAAGCCGCACCGGCGAGAGACTTCTTCATTCACATCGCCATCTCCCCTACTAAAAATGCAGACCGGCTGGAGTGGTTCGTAGAAAAATCCGTCGAGATCGGCATCGACGCCATCACGATCATCGAATGCGACCACACCGAACGCATGCACATAAAACTTGAACGGCTTGAAAAACTTTGCGTTAGCGCCATGAAGCAGTCCGTGAAAGCCACACTCCCCCAACTCTCCGGGGTCGTGGCCTTACCCGAGTTCATTGCTCATGGCAAAGCAGCCGAGAAGTTCATTGCCTACGTGGACCCCGACAACCCGATGCACCTGCATCAAATGGCCACCCCTCATCAAGACTATGTGGTACTGATCGGCCCGGAGGGCGATTTTTCGAAGGAGGAGTTGGCCCTTTGCCTGCAGCACGACTTCCGTAAAGTGAGTCTCGGCCCCAGCCGGCTGCGCACGGAAACCGCGGGCCTGATAGCCTGCCACACCCTGCATTTGCTTAACACCGTGTGATCGTCGTACCTTGTTGAATTGAAAACACGCCGCCATGATCTTAAACTACATTTGGGTTTCTTTTTTTCTCTTAGCGTTTGTCGTGGCGGTTTTCAAACTGATCGTCTTCCAGGACGTGGAGGTCTTTCCAGCGCTTTTGCAATCCACCTTCACGATGGCGAAAACCGGATTTGAGATCTCCATTTCGCTCACTGGTGTGATGTCACTTTGGTTAGGGTTGATGAAGATCGGAGAACGCGGGGGCATAGTGCCCATCCTATCCCGAGTGGTCGGGCCTTTCTTTTCACGGCTTTTTCCGGAAATACCCAAAAATCATCCGGCCACAGGTTCCATCATCATGAACTTTAGCGCCAACATCCTCGGCCTCGACAACGCCGCCACGCCCCTGGGACTGAAGGCCATGAAGGAATTGCAAGAGATCAACCCAAGCTCAGACACCGCGTCTAATGCGCAGATCATGTTCCTGGTGCTCAACACTTCGGGACTCACCGTAATACCCCTGGCCATCATTGCCGATCGCACCACGCTAGGCTCCCTCAATCCTACAAGCATCTTCATCCCCACCCTGATCGCCACGTTCTGTTCCACGCTGGTGGGACTGGTCTATCTTTGCGCCCGTCAAAAAATAAATCTGCTGGATAAGGTGCTACTGGGCTACATCCTCGGCCTTAGCAGTGTGGTATTACTTTCCGTGTGGTACTTCACAACGCTCTCGCAGGACGAGTTGCAAAGCCAATCCACGCTCATCACCAGTGTGATCATCATCACGGTGATCGTCTCCTTTCTGGCGCTTGGCATCCGAAGGAAAATACCGCTTTTCGAAACATTTGTGGAAGGTGCGAAGGAAGGCTTTGAAACCTCCGTGAAGATCATTCCCTTTCTCATCGCTATGCTCGTCGCCATCGGCATCTTCCGGACATCGGGTGCGCTGGAGTACATTATTAAAGGCATTGCCTGGGCGGTGGGTTCTGTTGGATTGAATACCGACTTTGTGGAAGCATTGCCCGTGGCATTCCTTAAACCTATGAGTGGCCAAAGTGCACGAGGCATGATGATCGAAATATCCAAAACCTTCGGACCCGACTCCTTTGTCGGCAACCTAAGCAGCATTTTCAGGGGATTTGCCGAAACAACATTCTATATCCTGGCTGTCTATTATGGCTCCGTAAATGTGCGAAAAACACGGTATGCCTTGACCGCCGG
>CBIHQM010000350.1:0-7658 GCA_966211885.1 uncultured Chryseolinea sp. | reverse complement strand
GTATTTATGTTGTCGTTTGTGTCGGGTTTGGGTGGGGGTTTGATCCGGGATGCGATCTTTATCCAGGCCGGCCCACCCAAGGCCGTGACCGATTCCAAATACCTGCTGGTGATCCTGGGAGCGTTTGTGCTTTCTCTCATCTTTCACGGCAGCATGCACCGGTTGAAGCGCACGGTCATCCTGGTGGATGCCCTGGGCCTGGGCGCCTATGGTGTGGTGGGAGCGGAAGCTGCCTTGCAGGAAGGACTTGTGCCCCTGGCGGCCGTGCTGGTAGGCATTTTTAATGCCTGTGGTGCAGGGTTGATCCGTGATGTGCTGATCCGCGAGGAACCGATCATTTTTAAGCCGGGACAATTTTACGCCGCAGCGGCTATTCTGGGGTGCGGCATCTTTGTGGGGATGGTAGAGTTGGGACATGCCGATCACACCCTGGCGGCCATCCTGGCCACGCTCACCGTCTTTTTAGTGCGCATCCTCTCCATCTACTTCGATTGGCAGACACGGCCTGTGCTGGATGAGGATGACCGTTCGTAAAGGTCCCTTTTATCTTTGCCCGTCAAAAGCTTTCTTTGTGACAAACCAATCCAACTCCGCGACCCTATGAGTCTTCTCAAAAAAATTGTAGTGGGTTTTCTGGCCTTGCTCGTTGTCATCCAACTCTTCCGTCCCTCCAAGAATATTTCCACCGAGATCATCACCGCCGACGATATCTCAAAAAAATATGAGCTCCCTCAAAACGTTCACCAGATCCTCATCAAAAAATGCTACGACTGCCATAGCAACAACACCATCTACCCTTGGTACTACAACATTCAGCCGGTGGCCTGGTGGATCGCCAACCACGTGAAGGATGGCAAGCGTCACCTGGATTTCTCGGTCTTCAAAACGTACCCGGAGAAAAAAGCAAACCACAAAATGGAGGAATTGTCGGAAGCCATCAACGAAGGTTGGATGCCGCTGGATTCTTATCTGTGGATCCACAAAGAAGCTACTGTTACGGCCTCCGATCGCGAAGCCATCAACGCCTGGATCAAAAGCCTTCCCATTGTTTTCGAAAAGCACGAAGAAGGAGAGCAGCACTGATCGTTAGACGAGCAAACTAATTATACGTGATCAGGGATGGCGCGCGCACAAAGCTACCGCTATACTTGATGCGGAGGTTGCTGGTCACGCTGATCTTGAACGAGCTCATGTTTTGAACGGTGCGCGGATAGTAGAACATTTTGAGTTCTATCGTACCGAACACCAGGTTTTCGTTCCGGGTCCGCACACCCGCGCCCAAGGCAAAAAAGGGCTTGTCGTAAAATATAAATTTATCCTTGGGATTGATCTCCGCCACGTCCACAAACACGATGGGTGCAAACCGGAAGCCCAACAATTTCCAGGGCGTGTAGAGCACCATCTGGTAGCGCCCGTGCAGCCGCTTCGTACCCAAGACACTGTCGGCCCGGAAGCCTTCCAGTCCGAAGGTGCCGTTGATGTCCAGCAAAATGTTGGTGCGCTGGTTGAAAACGTAGGTGAAGTCAATGTCGGTTTCGTGGCGGATCATAAACCGCTTGTGATATTTGAGCTTGGAGAATAATTGTCCTGAAACCAGGATCGTGGCATCCTCAAATCGCCCCTTATACCGATACGCTCCCACCCGCAGCGAGGTGGTGTAGAAATTTCCTCCCCTGTGAAAAAATGATTTGTCAAGGTCAAAGCCCACGTAGGGCCGGCTGAGTCCCAACAAACTTTCCCAACCGGCGAGAAAGGACATGGTGTGTCCATAGGGCACGTCTTCCGTACGGCCAAAGCCGTATATATAGCGTGTTTTATAAAAGTCCTGCCGGAAGAACGTGAACGAGGCCAGAAAATATCGGCGGTCGTTGTAAATGGGGTTCGTGATCTCGTACTCCTGTCTTGGTTTTTCGATAAACCGCTGGTTAAAAAAACGCGCGCTCACAAAATGACGGCTCCGGTCGCCTGTGTTTCGTTTTGCGCCGACATTATAGCCAAGCCACACATCGGAAATGTTGTATCGATATCCTAAAAAAGTTGAGTCAGGGGTCGAATAAAAATTCTGTGACCAGTTTTTGCTAAACTCCAACCCGCCGGCCATACGCGAATAGGGTGAGACCAGCGGCCGGTCGAGCCGTAAATACCAGGCGTTTTCCTCGGCCTCGCCATAGCTGCTTCCGCTGTTGAGCTGCGTGTAGCCAACCGTGGCGTTGACGAGGCTTCCGGCCACGCTGCTTTTGCGATAGTAGAGGCTATAGCCAAAACGCGGGTAGCGCGGGTAGTCGTAGAGGCCGTCGAACTGCGTGCGTTGGCCCGCGCCAAACACATTGACGTCGTATATGTGGAAGCTGAACTTGTTGGCACCCCGGGGGCTGAAGCTTCCACCGATGCTGAAAACGTCGCGCGTCACCACCAGCACGTCCACCGAATCTTCGGAGCCGGTGATGGGCACCACCTGGATGCGGGCTTCCAGCATAAAATCCTGGTCGCGGAGAAAGCGTTCGTTGTCGGCGAGCTTATAGGGGTTGAGCGGCTTTTTTTCATAGAAGAAGAGGTGCTGACGAATCATCCACTCCTTTGAATTTTTGTGGAGGGCATTGGCCGCCTTGGCCGCGAAATTCTTGATGGTACGCGTCGTGTCGGTGATGGTCTTGTCGAACCCGATGTGGTTTACCCGGATCTTGCGGATGATCTTTCCTTCGTAAGGCAGAAAGGGGTCTTCAGCCCGGGTGTTGATCGGGTCGTCTTGCAGGGGTTTGCGCGTCACGCTCTTGAGGATCTCTTTCGACAGCCGGTTGTCTTTTACGGCGTCGATGATGTTGCGGGTGGTGTCTTTCTTTGTTTTATCCTTCTCCGGTTTTTCCTGGGCAGGCGCAACGGTTAGCATGCCGATGCAGAATATTGCGCTAAAAAATAAACGTTTTTGCCAAATCATCGCGACCCGTTGAGCGCCTAAGTTATCATACCTGCTCCACAAACGAAAAACCCGGACGTGCCGGGTTCTGTTATAAAAATATTTTCTTTTAGGCTTATGCCAATGCCTCTACGGCTTGAATTTCGCCGGGCATCATGCGGGTGAACAGGTTTTCGATGCCCGCCTTCAAGGTGATCATCGACGAAGGGCATCCGCTGCAAGAACCTTGCAGTTTCACTTTCACGATGCCGTCTTTGAAGGAATGGTAGGTAATGGCGCCGCCGTCTTGCTCCACGGCCGGGCGGATGTATTCTTCCAGGATGGTCTTTATCTTCCGGATCGTATCGGTTTCTTCTTCTTCCACGGCCGTGTCGGCCTCGCTCACGTCGAGGATGAACTTGCCGTCTTCGAGGAATTTCTTGATGTGTTCTTTGATCGTGCTTTGGATCTCCAGCCATTCCACATCTTCCGTTTTGGTGACGGTCACGAAATTGCTCGCGAAAAATACGCGTCCCACGAACGGGTAGCTAAAAAGCTCGATCGCCAGCGGTGAAATGGAGGCCGTTTCCGCATCGGGAAAATCGAAACTCATACCCTCGGGAACGAGCATCTCGTTGACCACGAATTTCAGGGAATTGGGGTTGGGATTCGATTCCAGGTAGATATGGACGTTTTTGGGGACAGCCTGCAGCATATTTTCAGATTTAATAGTCCAACAAAATTAAGCATTTTAAGTTCACCCGGAAACCGGTAAAATGGCCCAAACAAAGCCGCTAAGCGGGGTCCGGCTCCTCGTTTTCCAGGGCATTTTCCCATTTGCTGACCACGGCCGTGGCAATGCTGTTGCCGATCACGTTTGTGGCGCTCCGGCCCATGTCGAGCAGGGGGTCGATGCCGAGCAACAAGGCCAGGCCGGCCTCGGGTATATCGAAAGTAGCCAGGGTTCCTGCAATGACCACCAGGGAGGCCCGCGGCACGCCGGCGATGCCTTTGCTGGTCACCATCAGCACCAGCAGCATGCTCAGCTGTGTGCCCAGGGGAAGGTGGATGCCATAGGACTGGGCGATGAACAGCGACGCAAAGGTCATGTACATCATGCTGCCATCGAGGTTGAACGAATATCCCAAGGGAAGCACAAAGCTCACGATCTTACTCTTGCAACCAAATTTTTCCAACTCTTCCATGGTCTTGGGAAATGCCGCCTCGCTGCTGGATGTGCTGAAGGCCAATAGCACGGGTTCTTTGATCCGCTTCACGAGGCGGAGCACCCGCTTGCCGATGATGAGCAAACCGGCCAGGATCAGGAGTGACCAGAGCAAGGCGAGCCCGAAGTAAAATTCACTCATGAAAATGGAATACGTCTTCAAGACACCCAGTCCCTGCTTGGCGATCACGGCCGTCATGGCCCCGAACACGGCCAGTGGTGCGAAGTTCATGACGTAGTTGGTGACTTTCAGAATAACATGTCCGGCCGCATCGAAGAACGTGATGACGACCTTGCCCTGTTCGCCGACGGCAGCGGTGGCGATACCAAAGAAAACGGCGAACACGACGATCTGGAGAATTTCATTTTTTGCCATGGCATCGATCACCGAGCTGGGGAATGTGTGATACAAGAAATCACGCAGGGTAAATCCGTTGCGGGTGATTACGGTTTCGTCGGTGTCGGGTAGCGGCAACTTCATGGCTATCCCCGGTTCGAAAATGTTCACCAGTAGTAAACCGAGCAACAAGCTCAACAACGACGCACTTACAAACCACAGTAAAGTTTTTCCTCCAATTCTGCCCACCGACGTGATATCACCCAGCTTGGCTACACCCACGATCAAGGTGCAAAGTACGAGTGGGGCGACGATCATTTTGATCAGCCGGAGAAAAATATCGGGAAGCAGGGCGAAGGGTTCTATTTTTTTATCGCGCACCTGTGTCACTTCGCTGCGGGCCTTGGTGAGAGATTCTTTTTCGGCGGTCAACCGGGGAATGGCATTGCTGTCGGCGGCGTGTAGGGCGTGCTGGGTGGCTTCCAGCTTGATCCCGATCTCCTGGAGCTTGGCATTTTCTACCTCGATATAAATTTTATTGAGGGTAAATCCCAGTCCTATACCCACCACCATGGCGAGAACGATGAAGGAAGCGAGCCTGTTTTTCTTGGGGGGATTGATGTCAGCCATAGCCAATGGTTACAAGTTTTTCAAATTGGGGGGCAATATAACGGAAAAGCCTGTAGTCTGAGGTATCCCGTCGCGCCCGACCGAAAAACTGTCAGGCGCATTGTCCGCTTTTAGCTTGTGAACGCAGGGGCGCGATCTATCGACCATCAGGTCGTGGCGTAAAAATCGATCATTCCCTGATACTTTTTGATCGCAGCATTCCGAGAAGCCGGCACTCTGCCCGGAAGCTTGTATATTCGTTACGATGCGCCCCCTAAACCTATTCCTGCTGTGCAGCCTGGCATTGCATTCTTTTGTTGTCCAGGGTCAGAATGATTCGACGGCCAAACCAAAAAGATTTCGCGTGTCGCCCCTCCCTGTTATCTACTATTCGCCCGAAACGCGTCTCGGCTTTGGCGCCCTGGTGGCGGCAAACTTTGAAACGACAAAGCATCCGGATACGCTCACAAAAAGCTCGTACGCGCAAACGTATTTTCTATACACCGTCAATCACCAATACGATTGGGGCACGTCCACGCGGATTTATATGCCGGAAAATAAATTCGTTTTCTATGGTAAGTTCAACTACATCTTTTTTCCCGAATACTACTACGGCATCGCTACAGAAGATCCATTATCGAAAAAGGACACCATCCAATACAATCGCATCGGCGCCGATGTGCGGCTGTACAAAAAACTGAAACGCCACTACTTCATTGGCGCGGCCACACGCTTCAATCACATTGCCCACGTGGATGGAGGAACAACGGGCCACTTTGTGGAAGACAAGCCGTTGGGCTACGAAGGGTATTGGCTCTGGGGATTTGCTCCCGCCTTTGCCATCGAAACGCGCGACAATTTTGTCTATCCCCGCAAGGGATTTTTCCTGGAAGTGTTGTATTACATCTATCCCTCGTGGAACGGAAAAAGTTACAGCCTCCAGTCCGTCAAGCTCGACATCAGGAAATATTTCCCTGTACATTGGATCAGTCCCATCGATGCCCTAGCCTTTCAATTCCTGGCCAATGTGAACACGGGCAACGTGCCGTTCAAAGACCTGGCCGATATTGGTGGTCCGTATACGATGCGCGGTTATTATACCGGCTTCTATCGCTACGCCAATCTCTATGCCTTCCAGGGAGAGTATCGCACAAACGTGTGGAAGCGGTTAGGTTTCACGGTATGGCTGGGCGGCGCATTAACGCCCGAGAAGTGGTATACATTTTTTGACCATTCGTTCAAGTTCAACGCGGGGGTTGGCTTGCGCATTATGATCAATCGAAAGGACCGTCTTAATGTTCGCGTCGACCAGGGCTTTGGGAAAAAAGGGCAAAGCGGTTTCTACCTCGATATTGCCGAGGCTTATTGATGATCGCTTGAAAGATGTGATTTATTTTGTGGTCTTGTCGCGCAAAAGAAAATCGGCCAGGGCCAACGCTGCCATTGCCTCCACAATAGGGACGGCACGCGGCACAACGCAAGGGTCGTGTCTTCCTTTGCCGCTCACGGTGGTTTCGTTGCCGTGTTTGTCCACGGTCGATTGATCCTGCATGATGGTGGCCACGGGTTTGAAGGCCACGTTGAAATAAATATCCTCCCCGTTACTGATGCCGCCTTGAATGCCGCCGGAGAAATTCGTTTTTGTGCGAATGCGTCCTCCGTCGTTATAAAACTCGTCGTTGTGTTGCGAGCCTCTCAGTTTCACGCCTTCAAAGCCGCTGCCGTATTCGAATCCTTTCACGGCGTTGATACCCAGCATGGCCTTGCCCAACTCTGCATGCAGCTTGTCGAACACAGGCTCGCCCAAGCCTACGGGTGTATTTTTGATGACGCACGTGACGACGCCTCCGATGGTGTCGCGGTCAAGCCGCACCTGGTCGATGAGCGCGATCATTCTTTCGGCTGTAGATGGGTCAGGGCAGCGCACGATATTGTCTTCGGTCTTCGACAGGTCGAGCGTGGTGTAGTGTGGTGCGGCGAGGTCGCCCACTTGCGACACAAAGGCGTTGATCTCTACGTTATGTTTTTTCAGCAACAACTTGGCGATGGCGCCGGCTGCCACACGCGCCGCCGTTTCGCGGGCCGAACTCCGGCCGCCGCCGCGATAGTCGCGCACGCCGTATTTGGCTTCGTAGGTATAGTCGGCATGGGATGGTCGGAACGTTTCGGCAATGTGGCTGTAGTCCTTGCTGCGTTGGTCCTGGTTTTCAATCACCAGGGCAATGGGTGTGCCGGTAGATTTTCCCTCGAAAACGCCGGAGAGGATCTTGAAGACATCGTCCTCCTTGCGTTGTGTGGTGATCTTGCTTTGGCCGGGTTTGCGGCGGTCGAGTTCCGATTGAATGAAGGCTTCGTCGATCGCCAATCCGGGCGGACATCCGTCGATGACCACGCCGATGGCAGGGCCATGCGATTCGCCAAAGGTTGATATTTTAAAAAGGGTTCCGTATACGTTGCTCATGCTGATTTTCCCGGGACTGAATTTTTAGACGGCTGGCTTTTTGAACACAAGATAGGCGGATGCGCCTAACATCGCCAAAATAAAAAAGTTGAAGGCCCACTTCTGCCATCGCGTGTCGGCCATGGTGTTGAGG
>CBIHQM010000349.1:0-7664 GCA_966211885.1 uncultured Chryseolinea sp. | reverse complement strand
CTTCGTCAACGTCTCTTAGCACAACTCAGAAAGATTTCACGACACCACCTCCGATTTGGGTTGGGGCTTTTGCAGGTTCACGGTAACAAAAGCGCCGGCCAATGCGCTGAGGGCATTCAAGGCAAAGAAAATGAGGGAAAAGGCCACGGCCTTGTTGGGCTCTATGGCCGTATACCGGGCGGCCGTCAAAAAGACCAGTTCCCGTATGCCGACACCGCCTACCGTGATGGGCAAGATCGAAGCCAGGGAAGAAATAAAAAACACCACCATGTACTCGCCCATTTGGGCCGGGGCGATGTCCAGCCCGCGAAAAATGATGAGCGCCACCGCGGCTTGTAGCAGTTGAATAAGGATGGCCAATAGATTGCCGGAAATCGTGATCGCCCCATACGACGGCGAGATCCACCGCGTGATGATATAGAACACCGGGAACACCAATATCGCGGTAGCCACCGTGGGCCACAACACAAAGCTGTAGGCATACGTCACCGGCACGAGCAACATCAATACGGCCGACAGAAAAAGGATGGCCACGGCCCCGCTCACGCGGTCCCACATCACGGCCTTGAACACATAGCGCCAGGAATTGCCCAGCGTGTTGCTGATGAGGTAGATCTTGTAGCCATCTCCACCAATGCCGCCGGGCAGAAAAAGATTGTAGAACATGCCCTTATAGTAGAGCAACAAGTTCTGTAACGTCGTGAGCTGGATGTTTTCGGCGCGAAAAAACAGGTTCAATCGCAGGGCGCCGACGATCTTGGAAAGGTTGAACAACAGAAAGGAAACGAGAATGAGCGGCACCGGTACGGCCGCAATCCACACCCCCAGGGCCGGGAAATCAATGCGTGTGGAAACCAGGTAGACTGCCAGGCCTGTGAGCAGGACCTTAATGAGCAGTTTCCAGTTCAAACGCTTCGGATTTGGTGAAAATTTCGCGGATGGTATAGGTTGTTTTGTGCTGCGATTCATAATAGACACGCATGATCAGCTCGGCGATCAATCCAAACGTCAGGAACTGGATGCCCGCCAAGATGAGGGTGATGGCCAGGATTAGGATGGGCCTTCCCCAAATGTCGTTCCCCAGAATTTTAAGAACAAGCAGGTACAGGCTAATGGCCGAACCCAGCATGAAACACACGATGCCCAGCGGGCCGAAAAAGTGGATGGGCCGCCGGAAATATTTTTTAAAGAACACCATGAGCAGCAAATCGCTCATGACCTTAAACGTCCGACCCAATCCGTACTTGGATGTGCCGAACTGGCGGGCGTGATGCTTCACATCCACATCGACGATCCGGCCACCTTCCATGACGGCCAGGATGGGAATAAAACGATGCAATTCGCCATATAGGCCCAGGTGCTTGGCGGTTTCCTTCCGGAAAACTTTCAATGTGCAACCATAGTCACGGATGGTCACGCCGGTCAGCTTCCGGATAAGCCGGTTGGCAATCTTGCTGGGGATTTTGCGCAACAGCGCACCATCCTTCCGGTTTTTGCGGTTGCCGGCAACGATGTCCCAATTCTCGGCTTTCAACTTTTCCAGCATGAACGGAATGTCCGTGGGATCGTTTTGCAGATCGCCGTCCATGGTCACGATGTAGTCGCCCGTGGCGGTGGCTATGCCCGACGCCATGGCCGCGGTTTGGCCATAATTGTTGTTTAGGATGACCAGTTTCACGCGATGGTCGGCGTGCTGTTTCACTTCGGCCACGGTGCGGTCCGTTGAGCCGTCGTCGACCAGGATGACCTCATATTTGTATTTGACGAGGGCGCTGTTGATGGCTTTCAGCAAGGGCTGAATGTTCTCCTCCTCATTGTACAGTGTGACTACTATCGATAATTCCATAATCCATGCAAAGGAACTTGATCCTGTCCGTTTTTCAATTAATACAACGTTACTTTAAATTGAATAAATTCATACTACCATAACCAAACTATAAAGGATTGGTTTTAGTTTTCGGCATGCAAATTGTTTCGAAGCGACCTTTCATTTTTCTCCTCCTGCTCGGCGCATTTCTCTATTTCGCCAACCTGGGCGGGCCTTCCATCTACATTCTCGACGAGGCCAAAAATGCCGGCTGCGCCCGCGAGATGATGGACCGTGGCGACTTGGTGGTGCCCACCTTTAATGGCGAGTTGCGTACCGACAAGCCGCCGCTTCACTATTACTTCATGATGATGTCCTATAACGTTTTCGGGGTGTCGGCCTGGGGGGCGCGGTTCTTCTCTGCGATCGCCGGACTGTTGCTGATCGCGTTGATCTATGTCCAGGTCGGCCACATCGTGAACGAACGCGTGGGGTTTTATTCAGCATTGGTCCTGCTCAGCTCGATCCAGCTTACGATTCAATTTCACCTGGCAGTGCCGGATCCTTATCTCATTCTTTGCATCAGCTGGTGCCTGCTTTCTTTCTTCCGGGGATTTCACGATCAGCCCGGACACCTTTGGTGGATGTATGTGGCCGCCGCGCTGGGCTTCCTCACGAAGGGGCCCATTGCCATTGTTATGACCGGGTTAATTGTTGTCACCTATCTCATCGTCACAAAGCAATTCACGCTCGCTTCTTTAAAACGACTGAAGCTGTTGCCTGGTGGGCTGTTGTTCTGTGCTATAGCCTTGCCGTGGTATGTAGCCGTGGGCAACGCAACCCACGGTGAATGGCTGCGCGGCTTTTTTATCGGCCACAACCTGGAGCGATACACGTCCACCATGGAGGGTCACGGTGCCTTTCCCCTGGCGCCATTTGTGATCCTGTTGGCTGCCTTATTGCCGTTCTCGGTATTTATCGTGCAAGCCGTGAGGCTGGCCTGGCGTGAGCGAACGGAGAAACCCTTTCTGCTTTTTTGCCTTGTTGTAGGTCTGGCATTTGGTATTTTCTTTTCGTTCTCCAGAACTGTTCTCCCGAGCTACCCGGCGCCTGCCATTCCTTTTCTCGCGATTGTTCTGGGATATTTTTTATATACACTGACACAGTCTCATAACTTCTCCAAGACCGGTCTGACGGCGAGCCTCTCCGTACACCTGTTCATCGCCATAGCACTCCTGATCGGTGGCATCATTGCCCTTCAGCAAGAAAAAGAATTACAAGACCTGCTCCCCGGGGTGTGGATATTTTTACCCTTGTCCATCGGGGCCCTTTTGGGGTGGTATTTCTACCGCCAGGGCAAGATCGGGGCGTTCATTTATAGCTGGGCCGCCGGCTGGATGCTGGTCGTGGTGTTGTTCTTTTATGTGGCCTACCCCGCCATCGACGGCAAGAACCCCGTGTCACGCTCGATGCCGGCACTCGTGGGTACGTACGCTGACCGCCAGATCGTTTCCTTTCATTTATTCAACCCGGCCTATGCTTTTAATTTAAAAAAGGTTGTCGATGTCTATCATACCCCGGCCGCACTGGACTCGCTGGCAAAAGCCCACAACAAGGTCGTTGTCATCACGAGGGCCCAATATCTGGAGGAGTTGCCGAAAGACACTCCGTTAAAAATTATTTACCGTAGTAAAGACCTATTTGAGAGCAGCGAGACGGTCCTGATGGCCAATTGAGGTCACACGCGTTTGCTTGTCGCTGGAAAAAGGTATAACTTAAACATTCCTAAGCCTGCTACATTCCCCGGGAGGAGTGCATTAGGCTTTTTTTATTCGGCCACCACAACCAGTATCTCGCCATGAAAAATGTACTGTTGGTAGACGACGACAAGATTTTCAATTTCCTCAACACCCAGATGCTGAAGCAGACCGGTATGGCCAGCGAGATCCATACGGCCCTGAACGGCAAGCAAGCGATCGACTACCTGAACGAAAGCTACCGGGAAACGTCATCGATTCCCGACGTGATCTTGTTAGACCTCAATATGCCCATCATGAACGGCTTTGATTTTCTGGAAGCCTTCAAGATCATGAGCCTGCCGGACAAAGAAAAAGAACACGTGAACATCATCGTCGTCACCTCCTCCGACAATCAGCAAGACATCGACAAGGCCAGGGTCATGGGTGCCAGTCATTACCTGACAAAACCTTTATCGGCCGAGAGCCTCAAGCACGCGCTGGAATATTCCGAGTAGGAAAAGATCATCACACTTGCTAAATTCATTTCAGGCCGGGATGCTTCCTGTTGCCTGCAGCTTCTTTTAACCCTACTCAAATACATCGTATGAAACCTCACCGGTCTTTGATCCTCTTCCTTTTTGTTTGCTCCCTTCAACATGCCCTATCCCAGGCGTTGTATGAAATACCTGAAAACACCAAAACGCGGTGGAGCAGTTTTGAAAATCCCGCGGCCGAAAAAGGAATGGGGGGCCGCGAGAACAAAACCGCCAAGGGGCATGCGTTTGACATGATCGATCCGAAAGGTTCCAAAACCATGCTCGACTACAAAGGCGCGGGGATCGTTCGCCGCATCTGGCTCACGGTGAACGAGCGCTCACCCGTGATGCTGCGCTCGTTGCGCCTGGAAATGTATTGGGATAACTCCAAAACACCGGCGGTGTCGGCACCCCTGGGAGATTTCTTTGGCATTGGTTTAGGTCGGAGGACGCCGTTTGAAAGTGAGTTCTTCTCCGATCCGGAAGGCAGGTCCTTCAATTGCAACATTCCCATGCCCTTTAGCACCGCCGCAAAAATTGTGATCATCAACGACTCGACAATTCCCGTCATGCTTTTTTATGACGTCGATTTTACAACGGTGGAGAAACACGACAAGCCTGTGTTTTATTTTCATGCCTATTGGAACCGCGAGAACAAGACGAAGCTGGAGCGCGACTTTGTTGTGCTTCCACCGGTAGCGGGCAAGGGAAGATTTCTGGGGATGAACGTTGGCGTGATTGCCGACAGCATCTATGAAACCAGTTGGTGGGGTGAGGGCGAAGTAAAAGTTTTCCTCGACGGCGACTCACAGTTCCCTACGCTGACCGGAACCGGCACCGAGGATTACATCGGCACCGCGTGGGGCCAAGGCCAGTATGCCCACCGTTACCAGGGCTGCCCGCTGGCGGATGCGAAGAACAGGCAGTGGAGTTTTTACCGCTATCATGTTCCCGATCCCATTTATTTTCAAACCCAATGCAAAGTGACGCTCCAACAGATCGGCGGTGAGTCCACCGATTTTGTGCGACGGTTGAAGAAGAAAGGGGCCGTGTTGAAACCGGTGAGCGTGGCCGCTGACAAATTTCACAAGATCCTGGAGATGAATCCGGTTCCCGATCTGATGAGCGATGGCTTCCCGCAGGGTTGGACCAACTATTATCGCGAAGACGATGTATCGGCCACCGCCTATTTCTATCTCGACAAACCGGCAAACGCGCTTCCCGCCATTGCCGGCCTGGAAGCGCGTACCAAAAATTTGTTGGTCGTCAAGAAGGATTGATCCTAGCGGGGCGTTACCGTTTCCCAGGCAGCACCACGAATTTCTTTTCGCAGCGACATGTCGTTGTCCGGAACGATCACGGCCACCCACGGGGTGTCGGCCGAGGTGATTCGTCCACGCCATTCCAACGATCCGGTAGCACCTGGCTTCAGGTTGATCGCTTTCGCGGGCTCCGACAAGGTGAGGTTGTCCACCCGGACGCTGAACTTGTGTGAGCCATTGCCGCGGGCTTTTAGCGTCAGGATCACTTCACCTTTCGAGGTCCTGGCGGAAAGCTCGAGGCTCAACGCATGGGCCGTACGCAGATCCAATTGATAGGAACCCCCTGGCAAAAAGGTTTGTGTTTGTTCCGGGCCGCTGCCTGAGATGGTGTACTTGCCCTCGGGCAAAAAAATCCGGAAGTGACCGGTTGCCCTGTCCGGCGCCACGGGAATGACCTGGCCGGTGGTAGCCTCTTTGAAATTGACGGGGCCGTCGGCCTGGCCTTCCACCAACGAGGGGCCGGCGAGGTCTTTGAGCAGCCAAACCCAGCGGGCGACGGGGTGTACCCAGATCTCTTTGTACGTCCAGGTATTTTGAACGGGCCAATACGGTGCATCCGCCTCTCCCCTGCTTTGAATGCCCACGGGAAGCCCGCCCACCATGTCGCCCGATGAAGGCGTGTAGATGGGTGCAAAATCGTAGCCTTCACCCCACATCGTGCTTTGCGAAAAAGGATTCCGGCCAATGATCCATTCCAGCTGGTGTTGCGATAATTGTGCAGACGGAAGGTCGCCACGCAAATGTGCCGCGCTGGCGAGGGCCTGGGCTTGGGGAAGGATGGTGCCGAAATGCCCACGATAGTCCATCCACACGGGGAACAACCGGAGGTAGTGTCCTTTGCCGAGCGGCACGCCGTTGAGCACTTGTTTGCGGAAAGATTCTTTGCGGCTTTCGGGCACGTTGATGTATTCGTCGTCGGTATAAACCGAGGCGGGAAGCACGCCATAGGGCGCTGTATAGTTGCTGATGGTTTTCAAATACTCGGAGTAGAGGGTCACGCTGGAATACCACTTCATCCAATCAGCGTGATCGGGAAAGGCATCACACAAGGCGGTGAGTGCAAGGGTCGGGCCTTGCTCGCGGCCGCGATGGCAATAGTGGAGGATGCGTTCCTTCGCGGTGGTGGTGTAGAAGAAACCGGTCATGGGCGTGTCCCAATCGGTGCGCTTCCGCTGTTGCGAATCGGTGATCACCGCCGACAGTTCGATGGCCTTGTCTGCATATTTTTTGTTGCCGGTTGTTTTCCACAGATCGATGGAGGCGATGATGGCCTGGGATGCCAGTTCATGCTGGACATTGTCGGAGTCGAACGATCCTCTCCATATTTCCTTCGAGGGCTTCACGTTGGCCATGCCGGCCACGGCAAAGTTCCAGTCGACCTCGGCCATCTTCAGGGCAAACTTCGACAGGCGTTCGTCGCTGTCTTTGACCACGCGGGCTGCGATGGCCTCCACGGCGGCGGCCTGGAAATTTGTCATGGGACTGTTGCGGGCGGTGGCGGCAATGTCGTCGAAGTCGCCCATGATGTTGTTGGTGCGACGGCTGCTGATAGAACCGCCGTTGCGATAGCCATCGCCGAAACTTGTTTTCGTCACCCAGTCCAGCCCCCATTGGGCCTCTTCCAGCACGCGCTCGTATAGATCGGGATGGTCGCCTCGCGATTTTAATTGTTCGGCGAGGCTGAACAGACCGTAAGTGATCTCGCCCGTATTCTCAATGCCCTGGGTGAGGTCGCCCGCATCGTGCCAGCCACCGTTGATGACCATGCGTTTGTCGCCATGCACACACGTCCAGTCGCGGTGGCAAACGCCATGTACGCCGGGGATCTCCGCGCCGCAGCGTTCGGCGTAGAAAAAGTTGAGCGCTTTCCAGAGGGTCCGTTCATAGACATCGGCGTCGATGCGAAAGGATTGTGAAGTGACGTCGCCAGCCTGGAGAATATAGCTTCCCGGCCTGCGCACTTCCGAGAAGTCCATCACCTGGAAGCTGCCTATGTGTGAGCTTACGTTCGCGATCGGTTTCGACAATACCGTCTCGCCAGTGGTTTCGTCGATCAATTTAAATTCGGTCGCCTTGATGTTGTTGGCAACGGCAGTTTTTTGTGCGCCGGTCTGGTAACCGGTGTGGCTATACGAAATTCTTCCCGGCCAAACGTCCCAGCCTTCGATCTTGTCGGGGTCTACGCGTTCGAGTTCCAGTTGGTCGAAATAGAATTGGATGGTGTCGGCCTCGTCGGGGGTATTGCCCGACAGGCCATAGG
>CBIHQM010000348.1:0-7671 GCA_966211885.1 uncultured Chryseolinea sp. | reverse complement strand
GATAATTAATACAATTGGTTGCGTGTGCTTAAAAGCACCAATCTCTTGCACAACCCCGGCGCGCCGGTAAAAAATTTATAACCCCACAAAAACCGCGACGAGGTTGCCTATGAAAAATTGGTGGAAGAATTCCGGGCTAACGATCAAAGCCGCGAGCTCGATGTAGAACCTTATGCCGTCGATGTCCACAACGGTCCGGCCGATGCCGAAGCGTTTTTGAAAGAGTGGAGCAAACTGAAAGACACCCACGACTTCTTTGGTTTGCTGCGCCGTCACCACGTGAGTCGCTACCGGGCGCTGGAGTTGGCCAGCGGGCGGTTCACGTTCCAGGTAAATGCCAAGGTGACCCCGAAGCAAATTCTGGACAACGCCTCCGGCAGCAAGCTTCCTATTATGATCTTCGCCGGCAACCGCGGCAACCTGCAAATCCACCAGGGGAAAGTAAGAACCATACGCCTGCTCGACCGTGGACACACCGGCGCAGAGCAATGGCTCAACGTGCTCGATCCCGACTTCAACATGCACATGCGCATGGACCTGGTGCACACCGCCTGGGTGGTTCGCAAACCCACGACCGAAGGCGACGTGACTTCCGTGGAGCTTTTCGATAAAGAAAAAAATCTCATCACCCAATTCTTTGGCTTGCGCAAACCGGGCATTCCGGAAAAATCAGAATGGAGAGCGCTTGTGCATGAACTACCGGCCTTGTAATGTCATGACGATCTTTTCTACACCCCCAACATTTTTGCATTCCGTTTTTCAACGTCGGCTGCTGGTTGTCTGTGGCCTGGTGGTTATGGCTTTGCTGAGAAAAACCGACGTCCTGGCCCAGGACTCCCTCGCCTCACGCCAGCTCGACGCGGTGGTCGTAACCGCCACCCGCAGCGAGCGCGCGTTGTCGGACTTGCCGGTGCCGGTGACGGTGATCCCCCAGCAGCAGATCAAGAACATGGGGTCGCTGAGGCTCAACGATGTGCTGGCCGAACAAACCGGGCTTGCCATTGTGAGCGACCATGGCACGGGCATACAGATGCAAGGCTTCACGCCAGAGTACACGCTCATCCTCATTGATGGGGAACCCTTGATCGGGCGCACGTCCGGGACGCTGGAGTTGAATCGCATTGCTGTGGGCAACATCCGCCAGGTGGAGATCATGAAGGGTCCCAGCTCGAGCCTGTACGGGTCCGAAGCGCTGGCGGGTGTGATCAACATCATCACCGATCGTCCATCCGGAACCAACGGAACGTTCTCGGCGCGCTATGGCAGTAACCAAACGGCCGACTTTTCGGGGTCACTGAATTATCAAAACAAAAAACTGGGTTTGTATGGATTTGCCAACCGCTATAGCACCGACGGCTATGATCTGTCGCCGGAAACGCAAGGCAAAACGGTGAGCCCGTTCACCAACTACACGTATCAGTTGCGCGCCGGATATGAATTTTCGAAGCGAGTTCGTTTGTCGCTTTCGGGCCGGTATTTTACGGAGGCGCAGACAAGCATCACCGATATCGGCACCTCCGGAACACCTGTGTTGCTGGATGGCAAAGGGAACGTCAAGGATTGGAACTTCAATCCTGTGGTGTATGTCAACGTGTCCGACAAATTCAAGACCACCCTTCGTTTCTATAACTCAAAGTATAGTACCACGTCAACGCTGAACTATCAATCCGATGGTGTGGTCTATGACGACACTTTCTTTGATCAAACCTTCACGCGTCCCGAAGTGCAGGCCGAGTATTTCTTCAACCCCAAAAACGTGGTAACACTGGGGGTTGGGCGCATTTGGGAAAGTGTCGAGGCGACGCGGTATGATGCCAAGATGAAGTATCAGACCGACTATGCGTATGCTCAATACGAGTGGCAGCCTCTCACAAAGCTGAACCTGTTGATTGGCGGGCGGTTCGATCACCACAGCGCGTATGGGTCGCAGTTTAGTCCAAAGCTTTCGGCGCAATATGAGGTGAATCGTTGGCTTGGCGTGCGCGGATCGTTTGGGATGGGCTTTAAGGCGCCGGACTTCCGCCAGCTTTACCTGAACTTTACCAACTCCACGGTGGGCTACACGGTGCTTGGGTCACAAGAACTCGTAGCCGGTATTGCCCGACTTCAGGCGCAGGGACAGATCGACCAGTTGCTCGCGGACCCCGCCTCTTTTGGCGAGATCAAAGCAGAATCGTCGCGCGCTTATAATCTAGGGTTCAAGTTGCAGCCCTACAAGAAGATTTCTGTCTCCATAAACGCTTTCCGGAACGACATCAAAGACATCATCGACACCAAGCCCGTAGCGCGCAAAACCAACGGCCAATTTGTGTACAGCTATTATAACCTGGCAAAAGTGTACACGCAAGGGCTTGAGCTGGATGCAGCCCACACCTTGACGGAGGCCATGTCGTTGTCGCTGGGGTATCAATACCTGGTGGCGAAAGACAAGTCGGTGGTCGATGCACTGAAGGCCGGCAATGTCTATGCGCGCGATCCTGAGACCAACATCACACGCCGCGTGAAGCCGAGTGAGTATGGTGGTCTTTTCAATCGCTCGCGTCATATGGTGAACGTCAAGGCTTTTTACAATCACAGTGCGAGCGGTTGGAGCGCTACGCTCCGGGCGATCTATCGCGGCCGCTACGGGTTTGCCGATATGAACAACAACACCATCCTCGACGACGACAGCGAATATGTGAAAGGCTACGTCACCGTGAATGTTTCCGTGGCAAAGACCTTTCGCAAATCGCTCCGTTTGCAGGTGGGATGCGATAACCTGTTCAACTATACCGACCCACAATACATTCCTTCCGTGCCCGGACGACTTTTATGGGCCAGCGTAGCCTATACGTTTTCGGCAAAGGGCAAATCAAATCAGCAAAATTTTAAACTCTAATACCTATACACAAATGAACTACAAAACAAAACTCCAAGTAGCATTCCTTTTCTTTGCATGTCTCACCATCACCGCGTGCAGCGACGACGATGATAAAGAACCCGTGAAACTCACCGCCACCGAAGTGAAAGATCTCAACTCGGAAAGCACTACAAAATTCACGCTCTTCAGTTTCAAGAACAACGCCGTGGTAGCGAACACCGACAGCGCTTCCACGCAATGGGATATCGGCTTCCGTGGCACCACCCTCATTCTCAACGGAGGCATCAGCGGCCCCGGTCAGGCACAGGGACAAATTGTGAGCGGCATCTTCGACGAACTCACGGAGGCACCTGAAGACGGTTTTGTTTCCGATGCGGCAGCAGCGAAAGCCATCACCGGCAGCAACGGTTGGTATACCTACACCGGCACCACCAGCGTACCCAACCACGCCATTCTGCCCATCGCCGGCAAGATCATCGTGGTGAAGACCGCCGACGGCAAATATGCCAAGCTGGAAATCATCAGCTACTACAAAGGCAACCCTTCCACGACCACCACCGAATTTGCAGACCTGGCTACACGCCCGCTGGCCCGCTACTTCACGTTCCGTTTTATTTATCAACCGGACGGCACGCGCAATTTCGAGGTGACCACAGAATAGTTATTGAGCACAAAAGATCCTCTCTATTTTTTAAAACCTTTTTTCCTATGCATAGCGAATCAGACCGTGAGATCCTTGCCGAATCGGCCCATGGCTTTGTGAGCCGTTGTCCATGTTGTCTTGAATACAATGTGGCCTTCAAAACTGTATTGCTGGTGTTCGATGAAGATGCCATGCTTCGTTTCTTCGAGTGGGTGCTCTCCTACCGTCATTCCCTCGAAAATTTCCACGCCTTCCCACACGGACGGCATCACATTTAGTCCAGTCCCCACAGCAATCTCTTCCTGGTGTACAGCGACCAGGAATTGGATGACCTCTCGGTCATGTTCGCCGAAGTCCAAATCCTATTGGAAGCAAGAAAACTCGCCGGCCGCTAATTTGTCCGAAGCACCGCTACCGACTACTGGCCGACTCCCGAACACCCATTTTGTTCTAAGGTCCAGAAATTTGTCAGTCAAAAAACGCCATGCGTCTGTATGCTGTCATTTTGGCTCTCCCAGGATTCAATAAGCAGCCAAATCTGCCTTTGGCCTGTGCTGGACTTTATTTTGAGGGAAGACTCAAAAATTCTTCCTATGGATGCTTTTTCACAAACGATCATCTCGGCGGTGAACATCGCCAAGAATGCCGTGGTCAAGATCGATGTCTTCAAAACGGTTCAAGGCAAGCTAAGGCCCGCAGGTTCCGGTTCCGGATTTATCTTTTCGTCGGACGGGTTCGTCTTTACGAACCATCATGTCGTTCAGGGTGCGGAGAAGATCATGGTGTCGCTCCTCAACGAGAACGAGATCGAAGCCATTGTTATCGGCCAAGACCCCGATACCGACCTGGCCATTTTAAAAATTTACAGCGACGGCTATTCGGTCGCGGCGCTTGGTGATGCCCAGCAACTGCAGATCGGGCAACTGGTGATTGCGATCGGAAATCCCTATGGCTATCAACACACCGTCACCACGGGAGTGGTGGGTGCGTTGGGACGAACGTTGCGCTCGCAATCGGGTATGCTGGTAGACAATGTGATCCAATCCGATGCCGCCCTCAATCCGGGCAACTCCGGCGGTCCGCTCATCAACACCGACGGCGAAGTGGTGGGTGTGAACACCGCGATCATCACCGGCGCGCAAGGGTTGAGTTTCTCGGTCGACATTAATACGGCGAAGGAAGTGGCCAGCCAGATCATTAAGAACGGTAAAGTCTTCAAGGCCTATCTTGGTTTTATGTTGCAAGAGGTCAACATCACGCCGAAAGTGTTGCGTCATTTTCATTTGCCCAATCAAAAAGGATTGTTCGTGGTGAGCATCGAGCCCAACTCGCCCGCGGCGTTGTCGCAGGTGAAGGAGGGCGACATCATCACCTCGTTTAATGGCAAGCCGATGAACTCCCTGCAGGAGCTTTTTAAGGAACTTACGAAAAAGTACATTTTGAACATGGTCGATATCTCCGTGGTCCGTCACACAGAGTTGCTCAATTTTGGGATCTTTCCGGTTCAAAAGGCAGCCTAGCGCTTGCTGAAAAACGATCCCACGAAATGGCGCCCTGCCGGCCACCCATTCCGTGGGATTGTTCTTTTTTCGCTGGGAGAAGCCGGTGAATTTTCCTACCTTCATAAGATCAAGCACCTCTCCTATGGTTTACTACAAGCTGATTTTCGGGATCATTTTCTTTTGCACGTTCACGCTGCTGCTGATCCGATCGGGAAAAAAATCACACTATAGCTTTTTCTTTTTCATGGGTCGATTGGACATGCTGGTGGGCATCGCCGCCGGGCTGTTTTTGATCATCACTTCATTCAAGGGGTAAGTCAACAACGATCGTATGTGGACGTGTCCTCTTTGCCAGCAAACTTTTGTGAACACCAACCAAACCCATTCTTGTGGCGACAAGGTGCTGGACGATTTCCTGCACAACAAGTCCGAGCACACGTTATCGTTGTTCCGGCATTTTGTGGAGCAGTATCAAAAGATCGGTCCCGTCACGCTGCATCCAACCAAATCCATGATCGGTCTGGCGGCGAAAACGAGGATCGCTTATGTCATTCGCCTTGGGCGGGATTTTGTGGACGTAGTCTTTCCATTCGATAAGCCCTATGAAGATAATCTGTGTTTTCAGAAAATTGCCCAGGTTCCCGGCACCTCACAGTACAACCACCACTTGCGTCTTTCCAGCAAGGAAGATATCAACGCCGAAGTAAAGAAGTTCATGAAGATGGCTTATACGGCGGGAAAGTAGTTAAAGCAAGTTCCCTGACCCCGCTGTGGAAAAAAATGCTCGTCTATACCAGCCTGTAGAAATCATTCACAAATTTATTCGATACAAACCGCGATTCCAGCCTCCCAGCCACGCCTTGCTCATGGTATGCCTTTTGGGTATGGTCAGACTGAACTAACTCAAAAAACACTTATGAAAAAGGTATCAGTCTTATTGTGCTTGCTTTGCATCACGTTTATGGCAGCCCTGGCACAGGAGCCCGCCATCATGTTTAGCAACAAGCCCGGATGGCACAAGATCGGGGAAGTGAAGGCCGATTTTAAAATGGAGAACGAATCCATCGCTGTGATGGGTAAGGACAAATTCAAATCCATTCTCCTGAAAGTGACCGACGCGCCCATCAACATTGCTAATATAGAGGTCATCTATGAGTCGGGCGATAAGGAGAATTTCGACGTGAAGAACGAGATGAAGCCCAACTCTGAAACACGCGTCATCGACCTGAAGAGCCCCAACCAGGAGATCAAAAAGGTGGTCTTCACCTACAAGACCCTGCCCAACAGCCAGGCCGACAAGGCCCATGTTGAGCTGTACGGTCTGAAATAATCTCTTGTCCCGTTTTCATGTAAAGAGGATGCGCTGTAAAGCCATCCTCTTTTTTATGGCTGCAAATTTGTCCAACTTGCGGTAAATAAACCCGTCATGTCCCAAGTCACAGCCGGAATGCTCATGTGCCGGAACGCCTTGAGCGCGCTCGAATTTTTTCTCGTTCACCCGGGCGGGCCCTTCTTTGCGCGCAAAAACGAAGGCGCCTGGAGCATTCCCAAAGGCATGCCCGACGAAGCCGAAGACCTGCTCCTCGCCGCCCAACGCGAATTTCTTGAAGAGACGGGCATCACGCCAACGCCACCATTTTACTCGTTGAAATCCACAAACTTGAAAAGTGGCAAGACCATGCATGTTTGGTTGTTCACCGGCGAGTGGGATCCGGCCAGTGGCATTGTCTCCAACACCTTCTCCCTGGAATGGCCGCCGCGATCGGGAAAATACAAAGACGTTCCCGAGGTGGACCGCGCCGAATGGATGTCGTACGACAAAGCCAAGGAGATGATCAATCCGCACCAGGCGATCTTTTTGGATCGGGCGTGTGAAATTTTACCTCCTGTTGACCCTTCTTAGGTTCGTGCCCTCATTCTATTTCAAGACGGTTTTTCCTCCTTCATAATCGCGGCATGCATGACGTCGAACGGTTCGCTTTTTAACTGCACCGCCAACTGGGAATGTTTTTTCTCCTGGGGCGACAACAACTGGCAACATAAGTCGATGGTCTCGTCGGGCAGGCCGCTGAAGATCATGTCGTTTACTTTGACGGCTTGGCGAATGCATGCCTGAAGCTTGCGGGTACCCTTTTCCGTAAGCTTCACCAGCTTGGCGCGGCCGTCGTCGGGGTCGGCTCGTTCTTTTATAAAGCCTTCGGCGATGAGGGTGTTGATGGCCAGCATGCCGGTGGTGGTCTCCGCAAAGTGGTATTGGATCAGCACCATCTTTTTCACTTCTCCTAATTGGTTCAAACTGTTTAGGTAGTAGAAACTGTCGGGCGTGGGCAAGTGCATGTCCACCATGGCGGCGCGGTGATAGAGCGCGTAGGCACTGGCGAGCCGGCCAATGATGCGCGCCAATTGACCCTGCTTTTCTTTCCCCTTCCTGCCGCCTTCACTCGCCTTACCCCGGGCTACCAGATAGCCGGCAAAGGCCTCCAGGGTTGGGTTGGGGTGATGTTCTTCAAACCTGGACCATTCCGAAACGAGTTCTACCAGTGGCTTCATATACTGCATTTTGGGTATAATTTACAAAATAAATACTATTTTGGTTCTATTTATTACATTTTAGAAATACTTTTAAGTTATCTATAACCAAAATATCATTTATTATGAAACCCCTT
>CBIHQM010000347.1:0-7680 GCA_966211885.1 uncultured Chryseolinea sp. | reverse complement strand
CGAGGAAGTTACCGAAGAGGATGAAGAAGAAAAGCGTCAGCATATAGGGCAGATACTTTTCGTAGTGTTTGCCGATGTTGGGCTTCACGATCTCGTCGCGCACAAACACGATCACCGGTTCCATGAACGATTGAATCCCACTGGGAGCTTTACCAAGGTTCTTTTTATAACCCTTTGCAACCGCCATGAACACCAACACCAGCAATGCGGCGTTGATGAGCAGCATGGCTACGTTCTTGGTTATAGAAAGGTCAAGGACAGACTTGCCGTTCAGGAGGATGTGACCCAAGTCGTCAAGTTCATAGCCATCGTAGGCTATTTTGTTGTGATGTTCGTCGTAGAGATGATGGGAAGAGAAAATAGCAAGGCCTTTTTCAGAATAGACGATCACCGGCAGGTAAATGGTGCCGCCGTGATCCCACAAGTGCCAAATATGATCATCCAGCACGTGGTGGATAATAATCTCGCTGGCATTGAACCCGTGTTCGGAAGCGGTTTGCTCTTCCTGCAGCTCGTGTACCTGGGCTTCATCGGCCGCCAAAAGGGCCGGCGAAAAGGCCACGAGCAATACGATGAGGGCAACAGAAATTTTCTTGGAAAGACTCAAAAATACGCTCATTCAGGGCTAATTTCAAGGTTTTTGAATACGAGCGCAAAGGTATTAATTAATGCTCCAGAAAAAAATCTTTTATAAAGATTTTACCCCTCTTCAACGGTCTCCGCCGCTGGTAATCCGGCGGTACAAAAAAGCGATCTCCACGACCGTAAAAATGAAATAACCGAGCATAAAAAAGATGACGTTGGACACTGCTCCGGGCTTGTCTTCCAGAATGACAAACAGATTGTAGGCCCCGTAGGCAATGAATTTCACCACCATGGTGAGGAGATACAAGTGCAGGAACAAACCGGTCTTGTTGCTTCTATAAAGATAGAGGTAGATGATTGCGGTGCTAAACACCAGGAAAATGAGTGTCTGATGAAAAAAGGAAGGTAGGGTAGGTATCCACCCGTGTGCGTGTGCGTACAGGCTACCCAACGCGAGCAACACGGCGCTTGCCAGCAGGGCTATTAAAAATCGAATCAAGGATTGTCGCGTTTTATGGACCGGTAGACCTGGAACATCATTCCCGCAAACGCCGCGAATCCAAACAACAGCATGAAGGCGGGCGTTTTGAGCTGCAGCCGGAGGTCCAGCCAATGTCCCAGCCATCCAAACACACCGATAACGACGAGGAGCTGAATGGCCAGGCTGCTATATTTCAGATAGCTGTTATACGTTTTTAACTTCTTGTTGGGGGATGGCTCTGTTAAGCCCATTTTCGCCGATTTTGATGTCCTTGATCACGGCACCCATCTTACAAGAGCCATTGAAAACAGCCCCGGGCTCAACCACCATTTTGCCGGTGATGATATCGCCGTTGATCACGGCCGTGGCTTTCAACACCAGCAATTCGGTGACCTCGATCTTTCCCTTCACTTCGCCTTCGATGTCGGCATTCTGGGCAATGATGTTGCCCTGCACCTGCGAGGAGGTGCCCAGCGCCACTTTGGATTTGGACTTCACGTTGCCGGTAATCTTTCCTTCAATGCGGATGTTGCCGTACGTTTCGATGTTGCCCTCCAAAAAGGTGCCTTTGCCGATGTTGTTGCTGGAGTTGCTAATCTCTTCGGCTGCGCGTTTTTGTTCTTTAGAAGTTAGCATGACGTTCTGGTTTTAAAAAGTTACAAATTCTTCCGGGTTCAGAGAATTGCCGTTATACCACAATTCGAAGTGAAGGTGTGGGCCATTGGTTAACTCTCCGCTATTGCCAACTATAGAGATAATTTCACCTCCGTTGACAAAAGTACCAACTTTTTTCAAGAGTTGGGCATTGTGCTTGTAGGTGGAGATCAAATTACCGCGGTGTTGCACCATAATTACATAACCGGAATCCTGGGTCCACGATGAAAAAACCACCGTGCCGTCGGCGATACACTTGATAGGCTCGTTCGCCTTCGCCACAACGTCCACCCCAAGGTGACCCTTTTTCACGTCGTATTGGTCGGAGATGAATCCCGTGATGGGCGAATAGAAAAACGTCTCCTGCAATTCCTTGTATTTCGAGTTGAGCGCGATCAGCGACATGTCCGATTGTTCGAAGTCTTTTCGGAACACCGAATCGGTGGGAGTGGCTTTTAAGTCGGTAGGCTTCGCCAGGGGCTGTTGATCGCTCCCGAGCGTCTTGGCGGGATCTTCAAAGTTGCTGGTGTCGCCGCTCAGCACGCGCTGAAAATTGGCGATGAACTGGTCCTTGCGTTCCACCTCCAGCCCCAACGAATCTACCTTCAGGGCCAGCTCGAGCAACTGCCGGTTCAGCACCATCTGCTCGTGTTTGGGGTCAAACCATTTGGCCAGGATCGTCTTGGACATGAACAGGCTCATCGTGAAAAGGCCCGTAAACAAAATCACTGAAAAAAGAATTACTTTCGAGTAGGTAAAACCCATACTCGTTTTTTCGGCGAAGTTCTCTTCGTTGCGGATAACGAGTTGATAACGGGTGGTCAACCAGTTCGATAATGTTTTTTTCGGCTTCAAAATATTCCGCTTTTTTGCACAAAATTAGATATTCCAGGCTATTATAATATGGAATTTAGGTTTTTTGCGTTTTTAACATCACAAATCACAGTCACTTGAGAGGCCCCCTTTTTTATATACTGCTCGCGTTCGTTCTGGCTGTCATGACGGCCTGTTCGTCTGACCAAAAGACCCTAACGTCCCTTGCCTATCACAACACAACGGCTCACTTCAACGGATATTACTATGCGCGCGAAGAGATCAAGAAAGTTGAAAAGACGGTCTGGAGCAGCATGGTCGATGACTACAACCGCGTGCTGAGACTCTACCCCGCGCTCGACTCCGCTCAGGCCAAGGGTTATGATAAAGATATACAAGAAGCCATCAAGATGGCCTCGCTCGCCATTCAACGCCACCCCAACAGCAAATGGGTCGACGACTCCTATCTGCTGGTGGGCAAGGCCCGGTTCTACAGCATGGATTGGGGCAACGCCATCCAGACCTTCAAGTTTGTGAACACCAAGAGCCTGGACCTCGACACCAAACACGCCGCCATCATCGAGCTGGTGCGCACCTTCACGGAACACAAGGAATACAACAATGCCCAGGCCGCCATCGACTTTGTGCAAAAGGGAAAGCTGAGCAAGGAGAACAAGAAGAACCTGCTGCTGGCCAAAGCCTACTTCTACCAGGAACAAGGCGACCTTGACTACATGGTGAGAAACCTCACCGAGGTGACGTCCCTGTTAAAAAAGAAAGACCGCCCCGGCCGGATCTTTTTTATCATCGGACAGATCTATCAAAAACTTGGTTTCGAATCGGAGGCTTACAATTATTACAAACGATGCCTCTCTACCAATCCCGAATACGAAGTGGATTTTTATGCCCGTCTTTATATGGCGCAGGTAACGGAAATATCGCGCAGCAAGAGTGTGAACGCCGCGCGCAAATCATTCCGGAAACTTTTGAAGGATAGCAAGAACAAGGAATTCAAAGACAAGATCTTTTATGAGATGGGTGTTTTTGAATTGAAGCAGAAAAACCTTGCACAAGCCCTGGAAGATTTTAACCGCTCGATCCGCGAAGGCAACAACAAACGAATCGATGGCGAAGCGTATCTGAGGTTAGGTGAAATTTATTACGACACGCTGCGCAAATACGAACTCTCACAGGCCTACTACGATAGCGCCATCAATGCCTTGCCCAAAGACTATGAAGGCTACGACAAAATAAAAGCACGTCAAAGCATTTTGGATGAGTTCGTAAAAAATCTCAACACCATCAAATGGCAGGACAGCCTCTTGGCCATGTCTGCTTTGGACTCCTCTGCCCTGCGTGCACGCATCGACTCCACCTACCAGGCGAAAAAGCGCCTTGCCGACAGCAACGAGAGCAAGAAAAAGAAAAAACGCAACCGCGTTGAGATCGTCTCCAACACGAACAATGTTTTTTCCTCTGGGGAAGACGGACAACAACAAGGCGACGACGCAGCCGATTGGTATTTTGGAAATCCATCCGCCATGTCATTGGGGCAAACTGAATTCCAACGCATCTGGGGTAACATCGCGCTGGAAGACAACTGGCGACGGTCGCTGCGAACCGCCACCGCCCAGGCCGCCCGCAGCGCCCCCGATGGTGCGACACCGGCCAACGCAGAGCAACAAACCGCGGCCGAACCAGCGCCCAGCGATCCCGTTGCCGCTGAATACACGCGCGTAGACAAACAGATCCCTCGCACGGCTGAGCAGAAAAAGGAGGCCCTCAAAAAAATCGAAGACGCCTACTTTGCCCTCGGCGATATCTATTATTTCAAACTGCTGGAAAAAGACAACGCCGTAACGTCATACAACACCCTGCTGCGCCGGTTCCCGGAGACCCCGTATGAGCCCGAAATATTATATAAGCTCTACCTGATCTTTAAAGACATCGATCCGGCCAAATCAGAAAGCTACGCGTCCCTGTTAAAGACAAAATATCCGAATTCGGATTTCGCCAAGATCCTGATAAACCCCGACTACCTGAAGGAATCAAGTCAAACGGCCGAGAAGCAAAAAGAACTGTACAAAACGGGCTACGACCTTTACCAGAACGGCGAATACCGCCAGGCCCTGCAAGCCCTTGACCAGGCCGCGGAAATGGGAGAAACGTCGTTCTCTTCCAACATCGAATTGATGAAGGTCATCCTGATGGGAAAAACAGAAGATATTAATCAATATCAATTTGCCCTGGACCAATTTATAAAAACCCATCCCGACGATCCGCTGACCACCTACGCCAAGAAGCTGCTGGATGCCTCGCACACCTTCCAGGCCGACCAGGAGAAAGTGAAAGGCATACAATACATCCGCTCGTTTGAAGAACCTCACTATTTCGTGTTGGTTCACCGCAGGACCGACAACCTCAGCGCCGTGGTATCCGCGATGCTGGAACGATTTGACGAGGACAATTTCAAAGAGCTGAAATTGAAGACCAGCAACCTGGTGCTCAACGACGAATACATCCTTACGCTAGTCGACGAATTGCCCCGCATCAGTTGGGCCCTGGAGTACAAAAAAACGTTCAACGAAAAGCTTTCCACACTCACCGAGTTAAGGAACCATAAATTCCATAGCTTTGTCATTACAAAAGACAATTTCGATATATTTTACCGAACAAAAGGTCTTGATGAATACCTCCAATTCTTTGAAAGAAACTACCCTGCAGAAAGTCAATAGAATCCTGCTCACGCGGAGTCCTTGGTTTAAAAAAACCACCAAAGGCATCTGGATACTTTTTCTTTGTATCACACTCGGTTTTCCGCTCTACGTACTCTCGGTCAGCATCAACCTATTCGGCCTGTTTGGCGACATGCCCAGCCTGAAAGCCATTGAAAACCCCAAGAACGACTTGTCGTCAGAACTGATCTCTGCCGATGGCGTTTCGTTAGGCCGGTATTTCCGGTTCAACCGCAGCCAGGTAAGCTATGAACAGCTGTCGCCGGACCTAGTAAATACGCTGTTGCTCTCGGAAGACCATCGTTTCTATGATCACTCCGGCCTGGATTTCCGGGCTTATATGCGGGTGATCTTTGGGGTGCTCACATTCAACTCTTCTTCCAAGGGTGGCGGAAGCACCATCACCCAGCAGCTGGCAAAAAACCTTTTCAGCACCCGCGGGGAGGAATTGGATGGACCTTTGATGGTGGGGCCGCTGCGCATCCTCATCAGCAAGACCAAGGAATGGATCATCTCCGTGAAGCTCGAAAAGAACTTCACCAAACAGGAGATCATCACCATGTATCTCAACACGAGCGATTTCAGCAGCAATGCCTATGGCATCAAAGTGGCCGCCGAAACCTATTTCAACAAACAACCCTCCGAACTGAATGTGCAGGAAGCAGCCGTGCTGGTGGGCATGCTGCAGGCTCCTTCTTTCTATAATCCCAAGCGAAATCCCAAGAACGCCCTATCCAAAAGGAATGAGGTGTTGTTTAAATTATACAATCACGGCTACATCCGTTCACGCGAAACCTACGACTCGTTGCTGAAGCTTCCCATTCACCTGGAGTATGCCGTACAAAATCAAAACGAAGGGCTGGCCACCTATTTCCGGACGGTGATCCTGAACGACCTGATGACATGGTGCAAAGAACATGGCTATGATCTTTGGGAATCCGGACTAAAAATCCATACCACGATCGACAGCCGTATGCAACGCTATGCCGAAGAGGCCATGGCCGAAAGCATGAAGCCCCAGCAAAAGACATTCGACACCCACTGGAAAGGCAAGAACCCCTGGATCGACGAGGACTGGAATGAGATCAAAGGCTTCCTCGACTCACGCATCAAACAAACGGAGACCTACCGAAACCTGGTGGCCCGCTATGGCGCCGGCAACGACTCCGTGAAGATCATGCTCAAGGTGAAGAAACCCATGACCATCTTCACCTGGAACGGCGAGCGCGACACACTGTTCAGCTCGATGGACTCGTTGAATTATTACAAGCGCTTTCTAAACGCAGGTTTTATGTCGATGGATGCCCGCACCGGAGCCATCAAAGCCTGGGTAGGCGGCATCAACCACAAATATTTTAAATACGATCACGTCCGCCAGGGCACAAGACAACCGGGTTCATCCTTCAAACCTTTTGTGTATGGCACAGCAATGGAGGCAGGTTATAATCCTTGTTTGAAATTGCAGGACGTATCACCCACGTTCAAGGTTCCTGGCGGCACGTGGAGCCCGCCCAATGCCGAAGGCGATCGTGGAACCGGCGAGTGGCTCACCATGCGGCAAGCCATGGCCAAATCGAAAAACTCCATCACCGCTCAAGTGCTGCAACGGGTAGGCGAGGTCAATGTGGTGAACTTTGCACACCGGGTTGGCATCACCAGTCCACTGGACGCCGTGCCCTCCTTGTGTCTGGGCGTAAGCGATGTATCGTTATATGAAATTGTTGGAGCCTATAGTACCTTCGTAAACTCCGGCATTCACACAGAGCCCTTCTACATCACACAGATCGAAGACAAGAACGGCAACGTGATCGAAAACTTTGTGCCCAAGACACGACAGGCCATCAGCGAGCAAACTGCCTACAAGATGATCTACATGCTGATGGGCGGTGTGCAGGAAGAAGGCGGAACCTCGAGGGGCTTGAATTTCAACCTCAAGACCGAAAACGAAATTGGCGGCAAAACCGGCACCACCAACAACGCATCCGACGGCTGGTATATGGGCATCACACGCGACCTGGTTTCGGGCGCCTGGGTCGGTGGCGACGAGCGCAGCATTCACTACAAACAGTGGGATCTTGGACAGGGCTCAAAGACTGCACGCCCGATCTGGGAAAAATTCATGTTGAAAGTCTATGCCGACGCTTCATTGGAATATAAAAAAGGACAATTCAGAAGGCCCGCCACAAAAATGGACATCACCTTCGATTGCAGTTCGTATGAACTGCCGCCCGACGAAGCCGGGACCCCTCAGGAAGACTGGAACCCCAATAACGAATAAATTTTATGTACGACCGGCTCAAAGAAGTTGTTCAGCGACTGCCGGAATCTCCTGGTGTCTATCGTTTTTATAACGACGACGATGTGCTGATCTATGTCGGCAAGGCAAAGAGCATCAAGAAACGGGTGAGCAGC
>CBIHQM010000346.1:0-7686 GCA_966211885.1 uncultured Chryseolinea sp. | reverse complement strand
CGTTGTTGGTGACCCACCAACAAAATTTCTCGTCTTCAACTATACCTAACGGAATCCCGACAACATATAGGCAACGAAAAACGCAACGACCCCAAACATCCCATCAAAAAATCAATCCAAATGAATCGCTAAGATTTAGCGTACAGGCCCCCCTCGTACCTCGGGGCCGGGCCCGCCCGTACCGAACGTGTGACGGGCTCTCTATGTTTGTGTATCCACGGTACGTTCGGGCGGGCTATCCGTTCCAAGTCCGTCCACCCCACAACCCACCCACTACGGGCTTTCCACTCCTATCCCTGGCCGGGCCACCTCATGCATGTGCCCCCATCGCAAATCCTCACCAGCCGCATAACCAACGCGAGCGTACCCCGTTGTTGGTGTCCCACCAACAACGATTAGCTTGGAAAAAACTTTATGAAGAAGGACCCAAAGCATGGGAATACGCAAATTGTAATGCTCCCTTGCCTTCGTCGTTTTAAAAATGATTGGTATGCTGAAAAAAGTTGTTGGTGGGACCCCAACAACGGTGGCCGACGTCATAGAGAGGGAGCGTCGCATGTTTGATGTTCGCCGTTGTTGGTGTTCTTCACCAACAACATTTTGGGCGTGCACCTTTCATTTCGCCCTCGTCCAATACCAATAAAAAGGCAACCCACTCCCCATCAGCGCCAACCCAATCAATGCCTCCCGCGGCTTCGTGATCATCGTGATCGCAATCAACGCCACACAAAACAAAATAAAAATCGCAGGCACCACCGGATACCCCCATGCTTTATACGGCCGCGGCACATCCGGCATCTTCACCCGCAGCACAAATACCCCGAGCGTGGTGGCCCCATAAAAAATAAACGCCGCAAACACGAGCATGTCCGTCAGCTGATCAAAGCTCCCGGAAAATACCAGCACCGACGACCAGATGGCCTGAATTAAGATGGCTTTGGATGGTGTATTGTAGCGGGGATGGATGTAGGACGCCGACGGGAAGAACATGCCTTCCTTGGCCATCGCATAATACAGGCGTGGCGGCCCCAGCAAAGTAGTATTCGTGCAACCAAACGTGGTGAGCAGGATCAACAGGGCGATGAACAGCGCGCCAGCCTCTCCCAGGAAATGACGGATCACCACCACGGCGGCGATCGTGTTTTGTGATTTATGGGCCGCGATGATCTCGTCGATGGGGAGCACATAGAGGTAGGTGAAGTTGATGCTGATGTAGACCAGCATCACAAACGAAACGCCGAGCACCAGGGCCAGCGGCAGATTCCGGTTCGGATTCTTGATCTCGCCGCCGATGTAGCCCGTGGCACTCCATCCTTCATAGGCCCAGAAAGCTGCCAGCAGTGCCGCGAAAATGCTTTGAATAAACGCCCCCTCGGTCCAGGCATGATGCACATAGCCCGCGGCGGGTGTCGTGAAATTGGCCCAACTGCCACCGCCCAACGTGAGGCCCAGTACAATGACCAGGAAGATGCTGACCACCACAATGATGGTGACCGTTTTGCTCAGCCCTTCGCCGAATTTCAAACCGATATAATTGTTATACGACAAGCCCACGATGAGCACCACGGTGAGGGTCTTGACCCCAAAATTGTCGAAGGGCGTGAACACACCGCCCAGGGAGATTTGTGCCCAGGAGGCGGGTAGCTCCGGCAGGGGCACCAGTGCGTTGAAGGAATGGGCAAACACATAAGCGATCGACGCCACGGCCGCCGAGCGGATCACCGTGAAGGCCGTCCAGCCGAAAAGGAAAGCAAAGAATTTGTTGTAGATCTTCCGAAAGTAAACATACTCCCCACCCGAATCGGCCAGCAGGCCCGCCACTTCGGCGTTGCTCAATGTGCCGCAGAGGGTGATCAGACCGGCCAGCACCCAGCAGGCCAACACCAGGTCGGCCGACAACAGCTCGGACGACATGGGCGCCACTTTTTTATACCCGCCCGACCCGATGACCGAGCTGACGGTGAGGATGAATGCTGAGAACAATCCGAGGGAGCGTACGAGTTGCCCCTGTGTCTTTTCAGGCTGCGCCATAATGGTTTAGGATGGTTAATGAAAGCTTCCTTTGCCGCCTGCGCGGAAGGGATCGTTTTCCGAAGGGTAAAGTATTCAGATTTGCCGAATAATGCGGCACCGGAAGGTCGAAAGTTGAAGGCTTTTCGGCCGCCAGCGATTTTAGCGTTACAAAAGGCTGGTGAAAGGGTGGGAGGTAGTGTAGGGCTGGTGTATTCGGGAAGGATTCAAACGACGATTGATTTTTCACGGACGTTGCAGAGCATACATCCGTCAAAGGAATGATGTCAGGTTCGTTTTAGGTAATGGGCACATAACTCGCACGTTGATTGATGCGCCGGATGTATTGATGAAGCCAGATGTATTTCTTGATCTGGCGGCCCGGCCGGCGCATGTTCATCTCTTCGTCCTCGACGCGCGTGATCAGCCCGCTGCGATTAAATTGTGTGAGAATGTTCGATACATGCGCGTTGTCTACCTTCTCCGTTTTATTGAGGTTCCGGATCACCTGCTCTGCCGTAAAGTATTCAGTGTACTCGAAGATACATTGCAGCACGCGCAGCCGCAGCGGCGTGGCGGGAATGCTCCGTCGGTGTAGCATCGTCTCTAAAAATTCCTTGTGGATTTTCATAACCAAAAAAATTATTCCTGCAACAAATACGGTATGGCTACTGAAACACTTTTGCAGTTTGAAAATAATTTTCGGAACGCGTAAAATTTTACATAAGAGGTTCCTTCGAATCTTCGCATGGATGGATTGTATTTTGTTTTACTATCGGAAAACATACATGCAAAATCTCATCGGTCACGTGACGATGGATATGGGGACGAGGTACAGTTTATCAATTACGCGTCTCCCTAAGCTTTCGCGGGAACCATCCCGGAAAATAATAGTTGCATCAATCCGGAATAATGTCAAATATTATAAAGAAAAATACTGTCCGTACGTGAAAGCGCGCCGCATAAGCAAATGGGCTCGCTCCGGTTGACGGGCGATGTGGCCAAGAACCCCAAACTATTGATAACTATACCTATGAAAAATCTCCTGTCAGCAGCTTTGCTCCTGAGTGCGTGTGCAGCTTTTGCACAACCCAAAATTGACGTCGATAAACAAATGAAGCTGAGCTTGCAGCAATACAAAGGCATGCTGAAAGAATTTACAGACACCACCCTCTTCCCGCAGTCGGTCAATCCCGATGGCACCTACAAGAAGATGCCGAGCGAGTGGTGGTGCACCGGCTTCTTTGGGGGCTCGCTCTGGTACCTCTACGAATACACGAAAGACCCAGAAATGAAGGCCGCCGCCGAAAAGTGGACCATGGCCCTGAAAAAAGAACAATACAACACGGGCACTCACGACCTGGGCTTCATGCTCTACAATTCGTTTGGCAACGGCTATCGGCTCACCGGCAACCCGGCCTACAAGCCCATCATGCTCAAAGGCGCCGAATCGTTGTCGACGCGTTTCAACCCAAAAGTGGGGGTCATCAAATCGTGGAACAACTTTCATGGCTATACCTATCCCGTCATCATCGACAACATGATGAACCTTGAATTCCTGTTCTGGGCGGCCAAAACTTCAGGCAACAAGAAGTTCTACGACATCAGTGTCACACACGCCGATAACACGATGAAGAACCATTTCCGTCCCGACTACAGCAGCATCCACGTGTTGTGCTACGATAGCGTAGGGAACGTGATCGCACGCAAGACCGCCCAGGGCTACTCCGACGAATCGGCTTGGGCGCGCGGACAGGCCTGGGGTCTCTATGGCTATGTGGTGATGTATCGCGAAACCAAAAACAAAAAATACCTGGATCAGGCCGTACACATCGCCGATTTCTTTACGCATCACCCCTGCATGCCAAAAGACAAAGTGCCCTACTGGGACTTTAATTCGCCTGCCATCCCCAACGACGTTCGCGACGCATCGAGCGCCGCCATCGCCGCCTCTGCCTTACTGGAACTGACCGGTTACGTGAAAGGTGAGAAAAGCAAAGCCTACTTCGCTTTCGCGGAAGAAGTACTGCAGAACCTGTCCAAGCCAGAATACTTCGCCTCGTCCGACAACCACAACTTCTTGTTAAAGCACTCCACAGGCCACAAACCCGCCAACAGCGAAATCGACACCCCCATCGTCTACGCCGACTACTACTACCTGGAAGGCCTGCTCCGCTACGACAAACTGACCCGCAAGAAGTAGCGTATTTTCTTTGCGCCTCCTTTGCGCCCTTTGCCTGCCCGCCGAAGCTTTAGCGAAGGAGGGCGGTAGAATTTGACCGCCGGGCCGCAAAGGACGCCGAGGAAAACGCAAAGCCGTGAATTTTTTATAAATTTCCCCCGTTAAATATCATCCGCCGTGAAAAAGATCCTTGTCGTCGAAGATGATCACCGCCTCTCAGAGTCCGTCACAAAAGCCCTGGAAAAGGAAGGCTATGGCTGCGAACCCGCCTTCGATGGCCACATGGCCCTGAAATATTTTCAACAAGGCAGCTACCAACTCGTACTCCTCGATATCAATCTCCCCAAAATGAACGGCATGGACCTCTGCCGCAAATTCCGCGAAACCAACGCCGAGATCCCCATCCTCATCATCACCGCCTTTGGCGACATCGACAGCAAGATGGAAGCCTTCACGCTGGGCGCCGACGATTATCTGGTGAAGCCGTTTCATTTGCGCGAGTTGCTGGCCAAAGTGAAAGTGTTCCTGAAACGGGCCGAGCAACCTAACGCAGCCCAGCCGCTCTATCAACTCCAGGACATCAAACTGGACCCCAACAAAAAGATCGCGATCCGCGAAGGCAAGGAAATAAACCTCACCCCCAAGGAATACGGCTTGCTGGAATACATGCTCAAGAACAGCAACCGCATCATCTCCAAAGACGAACTGGCCATGAACTTGTGGGACGCCAACTACGGCGTGACCCACAACACCATTGAAGTATACATCAACTTCCTGCGCAACAAGATCGACAAGGAGTTTGAAAAGAAGCTCATCCTGACCAAGCCCGGCTTCGGCTATTATCTAAACGATCAACGCGATGAACTATAAAACGAGGCTGACGCTGCTTTTCGTAGGGCTCTTCTTCTTCGTGCTGTCGTCTATCCTCGTTTTCATCTACATCTCCTATTCGGAATTCCGGCGCGACGAATTTTTTGCGCGCCTTCGCGAAAAGAGCTTCAACACGGCCAAGCTGCTCATCGACGTAAAAGAGATCGACATCGGTCTGCTGAAGATCATCGACCAGAATTCCATCAACAAAATGTATGACGAGAAGATCCTCATCTTCGACGAACAAAACACCCTGATCTACAGCAGCCTCGACGACGAAAAGATCCCGTATTCCCTCAAGACCATTGAACAGATCCGGAAGCGCGCCGACAAATACTATGTCGACGATGACGGCGATGAAGTGGTGGGCGTGCACTACACCGGCCAGGGCCACGATTATGTGGTGCTGGCTTCCGCCTATGATACCTATGGCATCAGCAAGCTGGAAAACTTAAAGACCCTGGTCATCATCGCCCTGGTGTTGGGCACCTTGCTGATCGCGTTGTCCAGCTATTATTATATCCGGCAAGTATTCCGCCCCATTGACGCCTTGAATTCATCAATACAAACCATTGGAGAAAATAATTTACACGAGTTTATCCCCGTGAACGGAAGAAAAAACCGCGATGAACTCGACCAGTTGGCCGTGAACTACAATCAAATGTTGGGAAGACTTTTCAAAGCGTTCGAGTCGCAACGCGCCTTTGTGCGGAACGCGGCCCACGAATTGAAAACACCATTGGCCCTCATTCACGGCAAGCTCGATCGCCTGGACGAGCTCGCGGGACATCAAAACCCCGAGATGCAAGTCTTGCTGACCAGCCTGGAGCAGGACGTCGACAGCCAGGCCGACCTGGTGGAGTCGCTGCTGTTGATCCAGCGTCTTCAGTCGCAGTTGCCCGTGAACACTGCGAAAGTGCGGATTGATGAATCGCTCTATGAAAGTGTGAAGGATGTGAACGAGACCTTTCCGCAACAGGCCGTCAAGATCGATATCGAATCGTCTATTAAAACCGAAGACCAGCTGACGGTGGTGGGCAACACGTTGTTGCTGAAGATCTGTTTTCGCAACCTCATCGCCAACGCCGCCATGTACTCCGCCACACCCGAGCTGAACATAAAAATATCCGAAGAGGACCACGGCTTGCAGCTCACCTTTGTCAACGCCGGCGACGACCCCATTCCCGACACGCGCATTTTCGAACCCTTCTACCGGCAGACGCAACAACAAGAGAAACCTGGACACGGCCTGGGACTCTCCATCGTCAAGCAGATCATTGAATTGATGAATGGCACCGTTGGCTATTATTTTGAAAACGAAAAACACCATTTTCAGGTCAGCATCCCCCACACCTGAAATTTTAAGGTTTATTTAAGGACCCCTTTAAGCCCCCCTAAAGTCTGCACGCGTTCATTTGTAGGACATTAGAAATGGTGCATTTTAAGAGATGATGCGTTTTATTGGATTTGTGGTGGCGCTCTTGTGTATAACAATCTCACTTCACGCTCAGGACACTTTACGGGTTTCCATACAGCAAGCCGACAGCTTGCTGGTGATGCGTAACCTGTCGTTGCTGGCGTATAGATATGAAGTAGACAAGGCAGAGGCCAGGAAGATACAGGAGAAGTTGTTCAACAACCCTCAACTGTATACGGAATGGAGTTTATATAACCCAACAGCACAAAAATGGTTTGACACCGGCAAGAACGGGCAGAAGATCGTGCAATTGCAACAGATTTTCCGCATCGCCGGACAGCGTAGAACGGCCATCCGCCTGGCGGAAGAGGAAAAGCGTATGACCGAGTGGCAGTACTATGAGCTGGCGCGAAGCCTGAAGTACGAGCTTCACGTGAGCTTCTACCGCTATTACTATCTCAACCACGCCATCGTGAACATCCGCTCGCGACTGGATCTGTTAAAAAATCTCATCTCCATCTACGAACTGCAATACAACAAAGGCAACATCTCGCTGCAGGAACTCACCCGCTTGAAGTCGACCTACTTCGAGATCAACAACAAAGTGAATGACACGCAAACCGAGTTGGTGCGGCTGCAGGAAACCCTGAAAGTGCTGCTGTCTGACGACCGTGCGATTGCGCCGGCGCGCAGCGAATCGGACGCCGTGATCGCGGTGTTACCGGCCGTCACACTGCCCGAATTAGTGGAGAAGTCGATGGAGAACCGCCCGGAAATTAAAGCTGCTCAAAGCATCCAAGCCCAAAGCCAACTGCGCTACTCATTGGAGCGCAAAGAAGCCGTCCCCAACCTGATGGCAGGCGCCGTCTATGACCAGGCCGGTAGCTATGTGCCCAACTACAAGGGTGTGTCGTTCGGGTTGCAAGTCCCTTTGTTCAACCGGAACCAGGGCCGCATCCAGGAAGCCAGGGTGGGCATGGTCCAGGCCGATGTGCTGCTGCAAAGCCGCCGCCAGGAAATTAGTCGTGAGGTGGAAGCGGCGTGGAAGGTCTTTCAACTGTTGGATGCCCAATACAAAGCCTCCGGCGGTGACTTCGAGGCGCAACTTGATTTGCTGAGCAAAGGGCTGGTGAGCAACTATAGCAAGAACAACATCTCCTTGCTGGAATTCACCGACATGTTTGAGGCCTACAACTCGAGCATCATC
>CBIHQM010000345.1:0-7695 GCA_966211885.1 uncultured Chryseolinea sp. | reverse complement strand
GTTTGTGGCCGGCTCGGCGTTCCATGCTTATGCTGGCAATGTTTCGGCCATGAGCATTGTGCACAACGCCAACCCCAACAAAGGACTTTACTTCACCGAGATCTCCGGCGGCGCATGGGCCACCGACTTCAGCGACAACCTGCAATGGCAGATGGCGAATATTTTTATTGGTACGACCAAGAACTGGTCAAAGAATGCGTTGCTCTGGAACCTGGCGCTGGACGAAAACTTCGGCCCCACCAACAACGGTTGCAGCAATTGTCGTGGCGTGGTGACCATCAACTCAACCAGTGGCACGGTGACGAAGAACGTCGAGTATTATGCCATCGGTCACTTCTCAAAATTTGTACGGCCGGGTGCTCACCATGTCTCTTCTACAGCATTTGACAGCGGCACACAACTCGACAACGTAGCGTTCATGAATACGGATGGCAGCAAAGTGTTGGTGGTTTCTAACAGCGGCAGCAATCAACAAACCTTCGTCGTTAAGCAAGGCACACGCCAACTCAGCTATACGATTGCCGCAAAGTCGGTCGTGAGCATTGTCTGGTAGCGGCGGAATAAAGACTTATGTCAGCTGACGGAGTGCTTAGTTGCCTGTAGCCCGTGCGGTAAGCTGCTGCGTCAGTGTTTCTGCATCGGCCTTCTGCGATTGCATAAAGATCAAATAGGATGATGCATGAGCTCTCAGTGCCGCCACTTTTCCACTATCTAATTCGGATTGATAAAGTGCAATAATCTCCTGCTGATTTTTTAATTGTGAGCTGACATAGGCCGTATCAAACGGCGCGCCAACCAAGGTCAGCAGAATGGCCAGTCGTTTTTCATGGATCTTGTCCATGCCGGTAGTCAATTGGATCTGCTCCGACAGTGCGATGTTGCGCAGGTCTTCGATGGCGCGCCGGTGGTAGTTTGCCATCCGGTTTCCAAAGGCCCGCACTTGTGGATCGTTGCCTTTCTCCGCAGCCAATTGTCCATAGGTCATATCGGCCTGGCTGGCCGCGCCGGCTTTGAGCAGGAAGTCTTTGTCTTTTCCGATGATGGTATGAGCATCTTTTTCCTCACACGCAAACGCCACCACACAAGTGAAAGCGATTGCCCAAAAACACGTTTTCATATAAGGGGTTTTTCTATGAGGGAGACAATTTGAATGCCAGCGCCAAAAGCAACGTTTTTCGATCAACAGGGCACAGCGAATGCCTTTATTTATTGCACAAACAAATCTTCTCCGGGCGAAAGCACCTCAAACTGTAGACTTTTCTGGTCTGGGTAGGACGATGGTGTGCAAGGTGACGTCCTGCGCATTGTGTAAATTTGTCAACAACTTTCGCACACGTTGTGCAACGTTCGCCCAACTTTGAATTTCAGTATTACCTGAATCCAGCGAAGACCCTGTAAGTGCCTATGGAAACCGTCATGCTCTTTTCTTTCACCGGCCCCGATATTAAGGTAACGATAGAGGCCTATTTCAACGAAGCAGGAGGCCTCGTGGTGGACGGATATGATATTGGAAAATCGGTGGAGGACTATTTTGGCGACAGTGACTATGAATATGTGCTCACTGTGCCGCAACCGGAGGTGGCAAAGCTTTACGCGTTATTTTTGTTGCCTCCCAACGAGCCTTCCGCGTTGCTTCGCCACCTTCAATCGCAATTCAATACCCATCACTGCTACTCCGACATCAAGAGCTTCCTGGAAAAGAACCAGGTGCATTATGAATCCTTTTCATGGAATTGAATGCTGAGTGCTTAGTGAGGTTGTACTTTCTTCGCTGCTCTGTCGAGATAAGGATCGATAATAGAAACGAGCTTCTGGGTTTGCATCATCAGCGTGACGTGGGTCATGCCGGGAAGTATGGCCAGCTGTGATGGGGGAAGCCCGGCAATGTCGCCAAAAACGCCGCCGCCGAAAAGGGTGTATATTTCTGCCGTGTGTTCCATACTCACCCCGTCGTTGTCGCCTTTGATCAGCAGCAACGGCGATTTGATAGCCTTGATGTTGTTTGCCCCCAGGTCAAATGGCGTGTTGTCGGCCTTGATCAATTTGGTGACGAATTCCTTCCAGTGGGTTTTGTCGGGCGAGAGCCTGTCGTATTCTGATTTCAGGGGTGTGTTCTCAAAGAACTCCGGCTTAAACGTTGGGAAAAGATCGCGTGCAGATTTTATCCATCCGTCCATTTTGAAAACCGATGAAATGACCACCAACCGGTTCACCACATGGGGGTGACGAATGGCCAGCGCAAATGCCACGGTGCCGCCCAAACTGTAGCCGATGATGTCGGCGCTATCGACCTTGATATATTTCATGAGACCCGCCACATCGTCGGCCAGTTGGGGATAGGCAAAGTCGCGGTTGGCATCGGTCGTCCGGCCATGACCTTGCATCTCTACGGCGATCACCTGGTGTGTCTTGGCCAGTTCCGGTATCATCTCACCCCAGTTCATGTCGATGTTCATGAAGGCGCCGTGCAGCAGCACCACCGGCTTGCCCTCGCCATGAATTTCATAATACATTTTCAGCCCGTTCACGGGCGCATAGCCGCTGGACTTCAAGGTCTTCGGCGCGCCGGCCGGTGCCGTTTGAGCGAGGCTCAGAAAAGAAGAGAGTAAAAGACAGCAAGCTGCGAGAAGGAACAGATGTTTTTTAATGGGTTTCATTTTTTTGAAGTTTTCATGGAACATGTACACTGCAAAGATGTGGGCTTTGCATTCAAACCCGGCAGTGTGAAAGCGACGAACTAAGGGGTTAATTACGGCAAAATGGAAAGCCGCGCTGCCAAACTCCGACATCCTGAGCTTCCCGGAGATCGCAACATTGGTGGTTTTTACAGGCTGCTGTTTTGCCGGGTCAGCGAGCCGCCTCAAATCAAACCGTTAAAGACCTGAATTCTCAATCTCGCTGATCTTCACCAAATGATGATCGTCGTGCTCGGCAACAAAAGTAAACAGATCCAGCGCACGCATTGGTGTTTTTAGCCTGGGATGGAGTGCCGATTTGAAAACGTCTTCATCTTTCAGAAGGCGCAAACTTGTCAGCGTCTTTTGTCTCAATTGCTCGAAAGCGCTCAACAGTTCCGCCAGCGACTTATTGTTGTGGTGGGCCTCCGTTGTTTTTGCGTTGGTGAGATCCGTGGGACGCAGTTCTTTTTCTCCGTTCAAGATGTCTTCCAGGCGTCCCTGCCACAAAGGCTCCAGGTCGGCCAGGTGGCCAATGTGTTCCAGCATAGACCATTTGCCTCCGGGTTGGATCACATAATGCGACGGATCGATCCGGCGCATCTTTTCCCGCAACCGCACCGGTGTTCCTTCCAATCTTTCGATGAGGGAGGGCATGATGTTTTGCGTGGCGGAGAAATCAAATTTTCGGTCGAACCAGTTTACTTGTTCCATAAGATCACTGAGGATAAAATGTAGGACTATAAAACACTATGAATTCAAAATTTAATAAACCTCCTCATGGGCCTTTCATTGGGCCGGCTGGGGACGTTTAGTTTTGAATATTCGGCACACCACCTTCAACGGAAAACCTGAAACTTAAGATAGGTTAAGATTTTGAAAACATAAGATAGATTAAGTTTCAGGTCTGATTTCTTCGGCAGTTTTGCTCAGCATTAAACATCAAACTTTATGGCAAATCTGAAAGAAGAACGCAAGGAATTTGAATCCCTGGGACATATTTATCCGGTACAAACCGGGGTCAGCATCACACACGAGGTCATTGCCGGTGTGCCGGCATACTGGTTTACCCCCGAATACATGGGTGGGAATGAAGTGGTAATTTTTCTTCACGGCGGCGGATACATCTACGGTTCGATCGAGTCGCATAGGGCCATGGTGAGCCACATCGCAAAGGCTATCGAACGGAAAATCCTCTTGGTTGAGTATTCGCTTGCACCGGAGCACCCTTTTCCAGCGGCGTTGAACGAGACCGTAGCCGTCATCCAGGAGTTGGTCCACACCCTTCCCGATTTTCAGTTCAGCATCATGGGCGATAGCGCCGGTGGGAACCTCGCCATGAGCACCACGTTGAAATTGAAATCCCTCAACGCCCAACCGGCGCTGTACCAGGTGCTGATCTCGCCGTGGCTGAACATGGAAACGGTTTATCCCAGCTATGCGAAAAACGAAAAGCTCGATCCTATCATCACGAAGGATTTCGTGGAGTATGCGGCGGGTTTATACGCCGCGGGTCACGACCTGAAAGACCCCCTGATCTCCCCCGTGCACGGTGATTTCAAAGATATTGGCCCCACATTGATTTTGGTTGGAGCACACGAAGTGCTGACAGACGATTCTGTTTTTCTGTATGAAGCCCTGGAGAAAGCAGGCGTGTCACCGGAATTGAAAATATACGAGGGCGCCGATCACGTGTGGCCCCTGGTGGACATTGACTCCGAACGCAGCAAAGAAGCCCTTGACGAAATCAAGGATTTCATCGTGCTCCAGGAGAGCACAGTGAAGTAGACCGGATAAAATCGCGGCATGATTTGCGGACCGGGGCATTGAATTGGCCTTTTGCATAATTCGCAAGATTTGAGGTAATTGTCAGCCCCAACAATTACCTCTTGCCGTGATACTGGACCCGCTTTTTTTATTTTTTGAGAACTATGTGGCCTTGAACGCGGAAGAAAAGGACGCGCTTTCCCAACGGGTGAAAGAACGGCTCGTAAAGCGCAAGGAATTTATTTTACAGGAAGGACAGCTCTGTCAATACTACACCTTCGTAACGGAAGGCTGCTTCAGAATGTATGCCATCGACAAAGCGGGCAAAGAACACAACGTTCAATTTGCCGCCGAAAGCGACTGGATCGCCGACATCGGTAGCTTTTATTCGGACAAGCCCAGCAAACTTTGCATCGAATCGATCGAACCTTCCCGCATCCTCCAGATCGACAAGCTGGACCTCATCCACATGTATCGAAACTATCCCAAATTTATCAGGAATTTCAAGGTGATCTTTGAAAACAAATTTGTCGAGTTGCAGAACCGCGTGTTGCAGAACATCAGCTCCACGGCCGAGGAGCGTTATCTCGCCTTCCTGGAACAATACCCCAACCTCTCCAACCGGATCCCAAGCATTCAAATTGCTTCCTACTTGGGGATCACCCCCGAATTTCTCAGCAAAGTAAGAAAGGACGTGGCGAGCAACCGAACCCAACAGATCTCGAACTGACGCTGCCATGTTGCCGCCCGCGGCTGGAAACCCTAGCGCCTTTGTGTTTCCTTTGCGTTGACTTTGCCTGCCCGCCGAAGCTTTAGCGAAGGAGGGCGCCCTTTGCGTCTTTGCGGTTTAATCTTTGAAAAGCCTCACCATGAAACAATCCCAATCCCCGTCTTCCCCAATGACAGAATAGTTTATCTTTGGTATGACTCCAGCTCAAACCTAAAGACACTTCTTATGACAAAGTACATTTTCATCCTGATGATACTTTCCTCATTTGGGTTTGAGGAAAGAAAGGCGGCACAAAAGAACAACTCCTTCGAATGCGTTTCGCAGACCGATGCCGAGCGCATACTGGGATTGCCTGCGAAAGAGACCGATCATTCATCAAAAGAAAAAGACGGCGTTTCCCGATTCGAATGCACTTTCACAGCAACAGAAAATGCCAATGCCGACAGGATCAGTCATCTCTACTACATCTACGAGCAATACAAAAGCGCAGCCTTGGCACACGATGTTTACCAGGGAATTTTATCAGCCAACAACGGGATGTCTGGCCAGAAACAGCTCGACACGCTCGGCGATGAAGCCTGGCTGCACACCGACAGTGAAAATTTCGAGTTGCTGATCTTCCGAAAAAACAATCACATGGTCCGGGTGAAGATCAACAAACTGACCGACAAGACGTCCCTCCCGGAACTGATGAATGTGATGGGCCAGATGGCGGCCACGTTGTAGTTATTGCTTCTGAAATTCCCTCACCTCCGCATATCCACCGAACGCATAGATGGGGCACGATGCTGCAATTTGCGCGGCTTCCTCCAGCGATTCAGCCTGCAACATTAAAAAGCCACCCACGATCTCTGTTCCTACGTGGTGAATTTGGTCCGAGATCGTTGAGCCGTCTCCCGTGATCAAGTACCCCTTCAACGTCAGCGCACTGCCGGATGATAAATTTCCGGTGCCGCTCCATTTTCCCCACCATGCCGCCCAATGCTCCCGGTGCCGGGCGATTTCATCCGGTGTATGGGTGTCCGTCCGGCCGTCGGGTTCTCTGAAAATAGCCATGTAGTTGTTCATATGGATTTATTAACGCTATAAAAATAGAACGGTTTCGTTATAATTTATATTGTTTTCAGTATTTTTACACGATGGACCCCGTCGTTCAATTGATTTCTGCGTGGCAGGAATACGCCCAGCATGCCGACAAGGTCAGCGTGAAAGATTTTTGCCAGGACTTTTTGTCGAAGAAGAGAAGAAGCGCCCCGGCGGAAAAAGGCAACGATCTGAATCTGGCAAAACAGCTAGGCAAGGCGAACAGCCTGGTGAAGACTTATTTCAAAATAGCGCTGCGACAGACTTCGGATATGGAGTTGGAATGGTATTATTTTTTAGACGCCATTGCCGCAGCCGGGGAAATACGCAAAAATGATATCGTCAGTTTTCGTCTCCTGGGTGAACCCACCACGGGCATCGACATCATCAACCGGATGCTAAAAGCAGGTCTCATCGCTGAGCGGGTGGATCCGGATGATAAACGAGCCCGCCTGATCAAACTCACGTCAAAAGGAAAGCATCGGCACCACCAACTCGGTGTTCTTCTCGACGAGATTGCTGCCGAAGTGTTCCGGGCCATGGACACGGAAATCAAGATAAAAATGGAGGTCGCGTTGACAAAGCTGACCGATGAGCATTCTGCTGCAATAAAAAACAAAAAGGGAAAGGCCTTGGATTCCATAGAGGAATCCGTAAAGAAATTCACCAGCAGAGACCTGAAGCGCTAATGCAAGGATGGCGGACCGGTCATTCCGATCGCAGCGACTTCACCGGGTTTGACAACGCCGCTTTGATGGCTTGGAAACTTACCATCATCAACGTCAGCACGACCGCACCGGCGACTGTCGCCGCGAAGATCCACCACGATATCGGGGTGTGATACGGATAATTTTTCAGCCAGTCGTGCGTGAAATAGTAGGAGAGGGGGGTCGCGATCAGGCAGGCGGTGAGCACCAGGATCACGAAATCTTTTGACAACATTTGCCAGAGGCTGATCACCGACGCGCCCAACACTTTCCGGATGCCGATCTCTTTCGTGCGTTGCTCAGCCACGAACGAAGCAAGTCCCAGCAATCCCAGGCAGCTGATAAAGACCGCCAACCCGGCAAAGATGCCCGACAACGTGCCGATGCGTTCTTCGGAAGCAAACTTTTGAGCGTGTTCCACGTCTGCGAATTTGTAGTCGAAGGGAACGCCGGGGAGAAATTGTTTGAAGACCTGTTCCACGCGGGCCAGCGCTTCGTGTGTACCGAGCGCCGGATTCAGTTTCATGATCATCCAGTTGTCGTTTTCTTTTGCATTTAAGTAGATTGTTTGCTTCGTGTCGTAGAAGGGTGAGCCCATGAGTAGGTCGCTCACCACGCCAATGATCTTGTATTCCGCGTCTTCTCCCCACTTCACCGTTTTCCCAACCGGGTCTTCGATGCCCATGAATTTGATACCGGCCTGGTTGATGATCATGGCGGCAGTGTCCGATGC
>CBIHQM010000344.1:0-7721 GCA_966211885.1 uncultured Chryseolinea sp. | reverse complement strand
GTTTATTACAACCAGGTTATCAAACCTGCACTGGTTGGTTTAACGGGACCCTGGATCTCCGGGGGAATTGAATTCAACTGGCCGCAGCATCACCGACCCAGCACGTTCGACCCCATCGACTTCACCATAGAAGAACACGACGACGGCAGCAAAACCATTTGGGTGAGTGAAGTTGAAAAAATGTTTCACACCAAAGGGATGGCGGGGTTCAGACTCTACCCCGATAAAGATTACCTGGAGATCAATGTGAAGCTCTATAATCGAACGCCGTTCCCACAAACCTTTCTCTGGTGGGCCAACCCCGCTTTGAAAGTGAACGACGATTATCAGTCTGTGTTTCCTCCGGACGTGCGGGCCGTCTTTGATCACGGAAGAAGAGATGTATCCGAATTCCCGATCGCCAGAGGTGAATATTATAAGGTAGACTACTCCGCCGGGGTAGATATCTCGCGTTATAAAAACATTCCCGTGCCCACATCCTACATGGCACAAGAATCCAAGTACGATTTTGTGGGAGGGTATGAACACGACACGCGCGCGGGAATATTGCACGTGGCCAATCACCATGTTTCGCCCGGAAAAAAACAATGGACCTGGGGCAATGGCGAATTCGGTTTTGCATGGGATCGAAATCTGACAGACGAGGATGGACCCTACGTCGAAATTATGACGGGTGTTTTCACCGACAATCAACCCGACTTCTCCTGGATCCTGCCCGATGAGGAACGAACCTTCACACAATATTTCATGCCCTATAGCGAATTGGGGGTTGTGAAAAATGCTACGAAGGATGCACTCGTCAATGTAGAGGTGCAAGGCGCTCACGTCAGTCTCAAGTTCTATGCAACGGCGGCTCATGAAAAAGCGACCGTGACGTTGCGAACGGATACCCAGGAACTTTATTCTGAAGTGATCGACATCTCGCCGGAGCGACCCTATCAACACAACATCCTTCTACCACACCCTGTCGCTGCCGAAAACATCATCGCTTCGTTGCGCGATAAATCGGGCAAGGTGTTGGTGCACTATCAGCCCGAAAAAGAAATTTCCAAACCTGTTCCCGAACCCGCCAAGGCAGCCGCCGAACCGGAAAGCATTGCCAGCATCGAAGAACTTTTTCTAACGGGACTTCACATCGAACAATATCGCCACGCCACCTTCCTGGCAACCGACTATTACCTGGAGGCCTTGCGTCGCGAGCCAACGGACGTGCGCAACAACCAGGCGATGGGCATGTGGTTTATGAAACGGGGACAGTTCGCTAAAGCCGAATCCCATTTCCGGCGCGCCATCGCCACCCTCACCGAGCGAAATGCAAATCCCTATGACGGGGAACCGTATTTCAACCTGGGGCTTTGTCTTTTCTTCCAGGATCGTCACGAAGATGCCTATGCAGCCTTTTTCAAATCCGCCTGGAATGTGCCGGTTCAGGCTGGAGCCTATCTGAATCTTGCGAGAATTGCCACGCAAAAGGGAAATTTTGAAGATGCGCTGGAGTTCATCAACAAATCATTGAACAGAAACTACACCAGTCAAACCGCCCGTCACTTGAAGGTGATCATCCTTCGCAAACTCAACCAGCAGAAAGATGCTCAAGACCTCATCGATCAATCGCTGGCGCTCGACAAATTCAACTTTGGGATTTTGTTTGAGTCCTTCCTCATCCTCAATGCGCAGCCTTCCGGCAAAAACGAAAATCCACTGGACCGGCTAAAAACCCTGGCGCGCGACAACGCGCATACCTACACGGAGTATGCTTTCGACTACGCACACGCCGGGCAATATGCCGAAGCCATTCAGCTCCTGGAGATTTGCAAGGCCGAAGGCGACATCTATCCCATGATGGATTATTACAAAGGTTATTTTGCCTCCAAAAATAATAAGCCCGCCCTTGCCCATCAGTACTACCAACAAGGTGCACGCCGCAAGCCCGATTATTGTTTTCCGAATCGCGTGGAAGATGTGTTGGTGTTACAAGAGGTGATGCACGCCAATCCCATCGACTCTAAAGCGCCGTACTATCTTGGCAATTTCTGGTACGCGCACAAACAATACGCGGAGGCCATTCAATGCTGGGAAATTTCGGTAACGCTCGATCCTGATTTTGCCACCGTAAACCGCAACCTGGCGCTGGCCTACCACAACAAACAAAACAATCCCGCCAAAGCGCTCCAATATTTAGAACGGGCATTTACCCTGAACACGCGCGATGCCCGGGTCTTCATGGAACTGGATCAGCTCCATAAAAAATTGAACAATTCCCACGAGGACCGTCTTTCACGACTCGAACAACACCTTGCCCTGACCGAAGACCGTGACGATCTCTACCTGGAGCGCATCACGTTATACAATCTCTTGAACCATCACGAGAAAGCGTTGGCGCTTTTGGCAGCACGACAGTTTCACCCCTGGGAAGGAGGCGAAGGCAAAGTGGTTGGACAATATCTTATCTCGAACATTGCACTGGCAAAAAAATTCCTAAACAACGGCCATCCCGAAAAAGCCTTGCACCATTTGGACGCCGCCTCAAACTATCCACACTTTCTTGGAGAAGGAAAAATTTATGGTACACAGGAAAATGACATCCACTATCTGAAGGGTTGTGCCTACGAAGCTTTGAACGACTCGACACGTGCAAAAGACGCCTTCCAAAAAGCAACCGTGGGCCTGAGCGAACCCGGCCAAGCCATTTACTATAACGACCAGCAACCCGACAAGATCTTCTACCAGGGACTGGCCCACAAAAAACTGGGCAACCCTGCAAAGGCCGACCAAATCTTCAACAACCTGATCACCTTCGGATCGTCGCACATGAACGACACCATCAAGCTGGATTACTTCGCCGTGTCGCTCCCCGATCTGGCCGTATTTGACCAGGACCTTGATCAGCAAAATAAAATTCATTGCCATTATATTATGGGGCTCGGCTATTTAGGTTTGGGAAAGGATTCGTTGGCATTGGAACATTTTAATGAGGCGCTTAAAAAGAACCGGAACCACGCGGGGGTGATGGTGCATAGGGGGATGATTGTTCAGGAGCCAGGAGCCAGGAGCCAGTCGTTAGCGGTCAGTAAGCAGGAGCTAGGATCTACGAGCCAGTCTCCTGATTTTGAATAACCGAATAAAGTCAAGTATCTTTCTTGCCCCCTAGCTTTAAATCGTGGGGCAAGTATGAAATGGATAACCCGTGAGCGTCCGAAGATCGATCGCATTGCCTGTCCTTGGTTGATAAAGCGTTTTGTGGATGAGGATGCGGAGATCATTTATGTTCCCTTTGAGCAGGTTATAAAAAAAGCCGAGGAACTGGATGCTGTGCCGTTCGATTTGCCGGGGGTGGAGTATACGCACTATGGCGACCAGTGTACGTTCGATTTTATTATACAGAAGCATAAGCTCAATGACCCGGCTTTGAATGTGTTGGCGGTCATTGTTCGGGGGGCCGATACCGACCGGCATGACATTGCCTCTCAGGCTTCGGGTTTATGGGCCATCTCGGCAGGGCTTTCTTACAATATTAAGGACGACCAGCAGTTGCTTGAAAAAGGCATGCTGATCTATGATGCGTTGTATAGCTGGGCCAAATATTTACAAAATGAAAAGCATACCCAAGGACCCATCGAGAATATGCTTTTGGATGTGTATAAGAAATTCCTGAAACAGAAATCGGGCAAGGCTCCGGCGTGGGCGCAGGAATTGAAGGAAATTATCCAAGATCAGATTGACACCAACCTGGCCCTGAGCCTGAAAGAGATTTCACATAGCCTGAATGTGCATCCCTCCTATTTGTCGCGTGAGTTTTCGAAATACTTCGACGATCTGTCCTTCGGCGACTATATCCGGAAGCTGCGCATTGAAAAGGCGGTTGTCCTTCTCAACGACTCAAAACATTCGCTTGCTGAAATAGCGTATCTCACCGGGTTTTCAGACCAAAGCCACTTTGCCCGGATTTTTAAGAAAACGACTGGGCAAAGTCCCCTGTCCTATAGAAAATCGCAGGGTAAAAAGTAAAAATAATCCCAAAAGTAATTTTCGTGCTATATTTCCTTTCCAATATTGGATAGCATTGTCATGGTGTGATCCTGTTTTAAAATTTTGGTTTACACCATCGTGCGTCAAGTATTTTGTCGCAGGAAGCTTTTGTAAAACGACCATCTTCTCATGACCCCTGCATATTCCTTAAAAGATCTGATCCTCTATTTTCTAAAACTTGGAACCTGGGGCTTTGGCGGCCCCGTGGCCTTAGTGGGCTACATGCACCGCGACCTGGTGGAAGACAAAAAATGGATCGGTGAAGATGACTACAAAGAAGGGCTCGCGCTTTCACAATTGGCACCGGGGCCACTAGCCGCACAACTTGCTATTTACCTTGGCTATGTACATTATCATTTGCTGGGCGCTACACTCGCCGGACTGGCGTTTGTGTTGCCATCGTTTTTAATGGTGCTCGGCATTGGATATGCTTATGTTTCCTTTGGGGGATTGCCCTGGATGCAAGCCATCTTTTATGGCGTCGGTTCGGCCGTGATCGGCATCATTGCCATTGGCAGTTACAAACTCACCACGAAAAGCATCGGGAAGGACAAATTGCTTTGGGTGATCTTCATTGTCCTGGCGATCATCACGTTCGTTATGGAAGAGGAAATCCTATGGCTGATGTTGCTAGCCGGTGTTGCCGTCTGGTTTGTAAAGGCGCCACCGAAGTGGCTCGGCTCGCCGCAAGTCATGGCGCCTGTTCTGTTTCTTCAACTACAGCCCGTGGTCGTTGAGTCGCGGCTCTGGCAGATCGCATGGTTCTTTACAAAAGCGGGCGCCTTCGTCTTTGGCAGTGGTCTGGCGATCGTTCCATTTTTGTATGGCGGATTGGTAAAGGAATATCAATGGCTCAACGAACAACAATTTCTTGACGCCGTCGCGGTGGCCATGATCACGCCGGGGCCCGTGGTGATCACGGTCGGTTTCATTGGCTACCTCATTGCCGGCGTTCCCGGGGCGGCTATTGCCGCGCTGGCTACTTTTGTTCCTTGTTATTTGTTTACGGTCATTCCCGCTCCCTATTTCAAGAAGTACGGAAAACATCCCGGCATCAAAGCCTTTGTCGACGGTGTTACGGCCGCGGCCATTGGCGCTATTGCGGGTGCCGTTTTAGTGTTGGGAAAAAGAACGCTGACCGATCTGCCCACCGGGCTCATTGCTTTGGCCACTGCCGCTGTGTTGTTCCGTTACAAGAAAATTCCGGAACCGGTTATTATCGTCATCGCTGCCGCTATTGGCATATTTCTAAAAATACTCCTATGAACAGAAAAGATTTTATGAAGACGTCGGCGATCCTGGGTGGTGCCGGTCTCTTGCCCGTGAACAATGCGTTCTCGCAGAGCCTTCAACAAAGCGGGCTGGACAAACTGACCGACAAGGACGGCAACTTCGCCTTGCAGCCGCTTCCCTACAACGAAAATTTCCTCGAACCACACATGGACCAGGAAACACTTCACTTGCATTATACTTTCCATCATGGCGATGCCGTGAAGGCTGCAAACAAAGATCTTCAAATGATAAAAAAGTCGATCGATGAGAATAACCTCGATACGGTAGACTACTGGACAAAAAAATTGTCCTTTCACTTATCCTCTCATATTCTGCATACCATTTTCTGGACAAACCTCAGCAACAAAAAAAGCGACCCGTCCGGCGCCCTGTTGAAGCAGATCGAGAAGGATTTCGGTTCTTACGATAAACTCAAAGTGCTGATCAGCAAAACCGCCAAGGGCGTCGATGGCAATGGCTGGGGAATTTTAGGCTATCAGCCCTACACGCAAAAACTCACCGTGCTCCAATGCGAAAACCACGAAAAGCTCACACAATGGGGCGTCATTCCCATTCTTGTGATCGACGTGTGGGAGCACTCCTACTACCTGAAATACCGGAACAGAAGGGCCGAATTTGTCGACAACCTGTTTCCCATCATCCATTGGGACAATGCTGCCGAGCGATTCAATTATGCGCTTAAACTAGGTTGAGCCGAAGAAATTTCAAGCGATCAGATCGATCGTTCATGGAAACTTGTAAATCTTCAAGAAAAGGTTCGATATTCGGGAGGATCTATTGATCCGGCAATATCTCACGCTTAAAGATTTCAGGTTTCTATGTTCTTCATCACGCATTTCAATCAATCCCCCAAAATACTTGTTTGGCTTCTCTTTGCGATACTATCATCAGCAGGAAACCATGCTTTCGGCCAAGAGGCTAACCTTCAAGTCCTGGAGGAAGGTTATATTTTTGATCGTGCCGAGTTTAAATCCTGTCACGCCTCAACGTTGGTCCAACTGGCCAATGGAAAAATAATGGCCGCCTGGTTTGGAGGTGCTGAAGAGGGAAGTCCCGATGTGTGTATCTGGATGTCGGTAAAAGAAAATACCGGCTGGACAAAACCCGCACGCATCGCAGAAGGCCTTCAGCCCGATGGCAAGCCATCGCCTTGCTGGAACCCGGTACTTTTTCAAAGCAATAATGGGAAGCTCTATCTCCACTACAAAGTCGGACCCAATCCCCGTGAATGGTGGGCGATGTACAAAGTTTCCGATGATCATGGAAAGACCTGGTCGAAGCCGGCTCCCTTGCCCGAGGGCATGCTGGGCCCCATCAAAAATAAACCCGTACAACTAAAGGATGGCAACATGCTCTATCCTTCCAGCACAGAGAGCCTCGATGAAAAAAAATGGATCATACACCTGGAACAGTCTGACCCTGCACTACGTCATTGGAAAAAGATCACCATCGATTGCGACACCTTCAACGCCATTCAACCCTCCCTCCTTTTTTATCCCAACCACAAGATGCAACTGCTGGCCCGGAGCAAAGAGAATGTGATCGTCCAAAGCTGGTCGGAAGACGATGGAAAAACATGGTCACGCGTCACGGCAACAAACCTACCCAATCCCAACTCCGGCATAGACGCCGTGAGCAAACCGGATCGCTCCCTGCAATTGCTGGTCTACAATCCCCTGACCGCCGGAAAAGAATGGTGGGAAGGTCGCTCTGTACTAAAGCTGGCCGCATCAGCCGACGGCCTGCAATGGACAGATCTGTACACACTCGAAGAACATCAAAAAGGAGAATACAGCTATCCCGCGATCATCTACGACGACCGGGGCAACATCCACATCACCTACACAGCGGATCGCGCCAAGATCAGATACGTAAAATTGAAACTGTAATCGTCAACGCATAGTCTCCCGCCCGGGGACTATGCGGTCCCCAATGCCATTGATCCCTCCCATTTCCGCCCACACCATGTGCTCGACATTGTCGACAACCGACCAGACATCGGGCGAGGGTTTGAATTGTGATTGTTCATAGGTCAGGCCAGAGGCTGCCTGGATGAATTGATGGCGGGCGAGGGCCACTGCATGTAGAAGCGGTTGACTTATCCGGGTGTTCATGATTTAGTTCAGGAACTTTTAAGCGTTCGGAAACCGGTCGCTATATCTCCTATCTCCCAACAGCGGCTAAACTCAACTCACCGACTGGCTCTGAAATGCGCACCCCATCAATTTAATAAAAAAAGGCATAGTCAAAACGTTCGTACTGCAATCAAATGCACAGCTAATCCTTTTGCTCCTTTCCTTCTCCTCATAATTTTTGTTTTTTCGCATTGATGCCATACTTTTATCACCATTAAACTAAAGAAGCTTTATGCTCGACACCTCTATGAAAAAAATAATTTC
>CBIHQM010000343.1:0-7730 GCA_966211885.1 uncultured Chryseolinea sp. | reverse complement strand
TCGAGCCCCGCGCGCCAATCGAAAAACAGCCACCATTCTTTGTTGGCACGTTCATAGTCCAGCATGCCATCCTTACCGAGATATTTTTTCGGAACCTCCAGCTGCTTTTTTACAATTGGCCACAGATCGGTTGCTGTTTGGCGGTCGCCCGTCGCCTGCAGGTATTCTTTGACGGCAACATTGTAGATCAGCGCATAGTCGAACAGCGGGTTGATCTGCGGGTGGGGACTGGGGCGCTCGAAGACATTGGAAGGAGCGACGCCGTTTTCATAGCTTAGCCCGGCCAGGAGATAGAGGCAATGTTTTGTGAGGTCATAATTTTTGAACGAGTACATGTTGGCCAGCGACTCCAGGTACAGATCGCCGATCCACAATCTTCTATCGCGTTTGGGGCCGTCTTCATATACCGTTTGCATGCATTCCTTGAGTGTGACCAGGCTGATCCGGTCAATGTCCGCCATCATTTTGTCGGTCGACGCCTCCAGCGGCGAAGGCGTGGTGTTGACGGATGTCGTTGCTTTGCATGTGATCTGATTGATCCGGAAATCGGAATACACCGAACTGCCCAGCAGTTCGATCTTTACATAGCGAAAGGCAACCCGCCGGGGGATGGTGATGATGGCCGGCACATCGGAGATGGTGATGATCTCGTCTTGCAACCATGCGCGGCTTAATCCTCCCGGGTAGGGATCAAATGGCGTGGCCAATTCGGAAGGCACTTCACCAAATGTAAATTTCAAACGCAGCGGTGCATCGGCCGCTCTCCCAAAAGCTTCCACCGAAAAAGTGAAGAAGCCTGTCAGGTGCTCGCCAAAATCGGCGACCACTCCGGATTGTTTTTTGAACGAACGACGGTAGAGCGAATCCACCGGGAGGGTTCTCACAGCCTTCCAATGTTGAAAAGCTTTTTCATCCTTCTCGATAGAAACCAGCGCCACGGGTTCCTTAGTGCTTTCCAACAACTTCGGCTGACTCTTCTCCGCCTCCTGCAGCCATCCGTTTCGCTGTTCCTGAAAAACATCCTGACCGGTGACTGGTTTTGAATAGCACAGGGCTGTTATCAGCACTATTAAAATCCGAAGGTGATATTTATTTTTCATATACAAAGATGGTCAGCGGGAGTCGTATTCGCGTGCAAATTAGGTCTCTCCTTTCCGGAACCGTCCTGCGCTGTTCTGAAAAAAGTCAATCATTGCGTAATAATTACACTTTGATATTAAATTTGTTATATTTACAAATGTATTAATTACACTTAATTGTATGAAGACAATCCCTGCCTGTTTTATCCTGCTTCTCGCGGTGGTATCCTTTTCGAACGCGCAAGAAATTAAAATGACCAAGCTGCTGTACGGCGTGGCTTACTATGATGAATACATGCCCTATGATCGCCTCGAAAAGGATGTGAAGATGATGAAGGAAACCGGAATCAACGTGGTGCGTATCGCGGAATCGACCTGGAGTACGGTAGAGCCACAGGATGGTGTATTCGATTTTACGCACATCGATCGCGTCCTCGATGCCATGCAAAAAGGCGGGATCAAAGTGATTGTAGGCACACCCACCTATGCTGTTCCTGCGTGGCTGGTAAAAAAATATCCCGCCATTCTCGCGACTACACCCGCTGGTCAAAATAAATATGGGATGCGTCAGAACATGGACATCGCCAACACCGATTTCCGTTTTCACGCCGAACGCGTCATCCGCAAGATCATGGAGCACGTGAAGGACCATCCCGCGATCATCGGCTACCAGGTCGACAATGAGACGAAGCACTACAATACTTCAGGCGACAACGTCCAGCAACTTTTCGTGCAATACATGAAAACCAAGTTCACGTCACTGGAGCCGGTCAACAAAGCTTTTGGACTCGACTATTGGAGCAACCGCATTAACCGCTGGGAAGATTTCCCATCGATGGTGGGCACCGTCAACGCCAGCCTGGCGTCGGAGTTCTCCAAGTTTCAACGCAAGCTCGTCACCGACTACCTCGCATGGCAGGTGGCGATCGTCGATTCGTATAAAAAACCCGGACAATTTGTGACCCAGAATTTTGACTTGGAGTGGCGGGGGTATTCTTATGGCATCCAACCGGATGTCGATCACTTTGCGGCGGCGAAAGCCATGGACATTGCCGGCATAGACATCTATCACCCCACGCAAGATCAACTCACCGGCATCGAGATCTCGCTGGGCGGCGATGTTGCCCGCTCCATGAAATCGGGGCAAAACTACCTGGTGATCGAAACCGAGGCACAAGGTTTTCCGCAATGGGTTCCTTACCCGGGTCAGCTGCGGTTGCAGGCTTTCAGTCACACCGCATCCGGTGCCGACATGGTTGCGTATTGGCATTGGCATTCTATTCACAACTCGGTTGAAACCTACTGGAAAGGTCTGTTGAGCCACGACTTTGAACCGAACCCCACCTATGAGGAAGCAAAGACCATCGGGAAGGATTTTGAAAAATTAAGTCCTTCCCTGGTGGGATTGAAGAAAACCAACGAGGTGGCCATCCTGTTTAGCAACGAAGCCCAAACCGCCTTTCAGCGTTTTGGTTTTGGCTATGGTGTTCGTGAAAATTACAATGACGTGCTCCGGCCGTTTTATGATGCTTTATATAAAATGAATGTAGGCGTCGATTTTGTGGACCCTTCCAGTACGACATTTGAGAAATATAAAGTGCTGGTCGTCCCCGTGTTGTATGCCGCGCCGGATGCCTTGCTGCAACGATTAAACCAGTTTGTGAAAAATGGCGGGCACATCGTCTACACTTTCAAAAGCGGATTTTCGGATGAAAATGTGAAGGTGAGAACAACGCCTCAGCCGGGGATTATCGGTGAGGCCTGCGGGATCCAATACAGCCAGTTTACGATCCCGCAAAATGTTTCTTTAAAGGACGATCCGTTCAAGGTGGGGAAAGCGGGTAACGAAGTAAAGACATGGATGGAACTGATCACTCCCACGACGGCAACGGTGCTGGCTTACTACGATCATCCGGTCTGGGGAAAGTATGCGGCGATCACCCGGAATACTTTTGGCAAAGGCGTCGCCACCTACATCGGCTGCAGGACGAGCGACGAGGTCACCTCTAAAATTCTGGAGGGCGTGATCAAGAGCGCGGACCTTTGGAAGGAAGATCAACAGATGGCCTTCCCGTTGATCACAAAATCCGGCGTGAATCAAAAGGGGAAGAAACTCCACTATTATTTTAATTACTCTGCCGCTCAAAGAACGGCTCAATATCCACATGGCGCGGGCACGGAGTTATTGTCCAATAAAGCTATGCTTAAGGGCGAACAAATGACTTTGGAGCCGTGGGGAATAAAAATTATTGAGGAGCACTAGAGTTAGGATGGTCGGGGCAGGAATTCAGGGTAGAGATCCAATTTTTCGAATAAAACAGTTCTATATTTGCCCGTAGTATGGTCATTCGAAGTAACCAACCGGTATGGCCATACGAAGTTTTCACTATTATTATCTGACAAAAAATGAACGCATTGTGGGCTGGTCCGTCCATTATTATTGTAGGCATTGCCCTTTTGATCTTTCACCATAGATCAAAGTTCCTAAAGGAAAATACCGCGCTTGAAATACCGTATCTAAAAAATGCTGGAATCGGTTTCATTGCTATGGGGCTCATTCTATTGGCAGAGCATTTTTTGAAACGATAATTTCATGCATCTCGCTTGTCGATCCTGTGAAGGAAATTAATGTCGCGACAAGGGCTGGCCAAAACAAGGCCGGCAAGTTTCCACGCTTCAATGGGTGGGCCGGCAGACTATAATATCTCAAGCCCGTAGGGCTTCCCCATCATAACGCCCGGTGCAACCGGGCGAAGGGCGCCAATGCACTCCAACCCGCCTAGGCGGGTTACCTGTTAGGGCGACTTCCCTTTGCAGATCCAATTCACATTGCGGCAGCGGCAACATTTAGAATCTCGTTTTATTACTCCCAACATACAAATGCACCGGATCTTCGATCGAGCCCTCACAACTTGTTACCGAGAAGGATCAGTACTAAGTAGAGTGATCAATACGAATTAGGTCCCCTCGTCCCAAAAGGTAACCCGCCTAGGCGGGTTGAAATGCATGAGCTCCGTTCGCCCGGTTGCACCGGGCGTTATGATGGGGAAGCCCTACGGGCTTATTGAGTTTTCTTATGGGGATTTTCACATAGTCCAGGCGTTCATTCAATCTTTCTCAAAAAAAGGTTCGATATTAGATTATCGTTTTACAGCCGCATTTCTTTCCGTACGGGCGGCATGAAGAATTGTTTTCTGCTCAATAAAAACATCAGCTTATGCTCAGAAATTATGTTATCACCGCCCTTCGCATTTTACGACGCCAAAAGCTTTATTCCTTCATCAACATCCTCGGGCTTTCTGTGGGGCTGGCGGCGAGTCTTTTGATCTTTCTCTATATCTCCGACGAGTTGAGCTATGATCGTCAGATAAAAGATGCTGCGAGGATCTACCGGGTTGGCATCAATGAAACTTTTAAAGGCGACGAAATTTTGTACTCGGATAGTGGCGCTCCCTTGGCGGAGGCGATGCGGGCTGAGATCCCGGAAGTGGAAGCTTCCGTTCGGGTCAGCCCCGTCCCCGGCCCTGTGAAGTTTCAGGACAAGGTGTTTATGGAAAAGAAATTGATGTATGCCGACTCCAACTTCTTTGAGTTCTTCGGCTATGCTCTCCTGGAGGGCAACGCTGCCAAGTGTCTTAAGGGGCCCGATAAAATCGTTGTCTCTGAATCTGCTGCAAAAAAATATTTTGGCTATGAAGGAAAGGGCGATGCTTCTCCCCTGGGCAAGCAACTGATTGTAGGAAGGGCCGGCAGGGTCGCAGAGGTCACGGGCATCTTCGCCGATGTTCCGGCTACCACCCATATGAAATTCGACATGGTGATGTCGATGGAGTCCCTGGAATATGCGAAGAACGATTGCTGGGCTTGTTATGGCACGAAAACCTATTTCAAAACCGTGGCACAAGCCGACATGGTCACGATCGAAAAAAAGCTGGAGGACTTTGCTCAAAAAAGGATCATCCCCCGGATCGAGAAAGACCTGCACATACCGCATGAGCAGTTTGTGAAAAGCGGAGACCGGGTTAGCTTCTTCATCCAACCGCTTTTGTCGATTCACCTGGAATCGAATATCGACAGCGAGTTCGAGCCCAATGGCGATTTGCAGTATGTCTACATCTTCTCGGCTACGGGCATCTTTCTGATCCTGATGGCCTGCATCAACTTTATGAATTTGTCGACGGCCCGTGCGGTGAGCCGCAGCAAAGAGGTGGGCGTGCGAAAAACCATGGGGGCTACACGCCAGGGACTTGTGCCCCAATTTATGTTAGAGTCGTTTTTATACGTATTGATCTCGGGGTTGGCCGCTTGGGTCATTGCCTATGTGGCGATGGGGCCCTTCAACACACTGAGTGGAAAAGATCTCCAACTCGATCTGTTTGCCACACCCTACCTCTTGCCCTCCATCTTTCTTTTCCTGGCGGTGGTCGGCATACTGGCAGGAACTTATCCCGCTTTTTATCTCACCTCCTTCAATCCCGTCCGGGTGTTGAAAGGCAGTGGTCCGCAGGGGTCCTCCCGGTCACTCTTGAGAAGCACATTGGTCGTCTTCCAGTTCATGATCTCGATCGTGCTCATCGTGGGCACGGTGATCATCTACAAGCAAGTCTCGTTCATCCAAAACCATCACCTGGGGTTCGACAAAGAGAATGTCATCCGGATACCACAGACCTATGTTTTGGAAAACAACGCCAAGGTCTTCAAGGACGCTTTGCTGAAGCACAGTGAATTTGTCAGTGCCAGCTATGCGCAATCTTTACCGCCGTATATTCAATCGACGGCGTTTATCAAAGCTGAAAATTCCGACCAACTGGTGGGCTATTTCTATTCGGTCGCCGATCACGACCTGCTCCAGACCATGGGATACCGCATGAAAAGCGGACGCTATTTTTCGCGCGAATTCCCTTCCGACTCCAGTGCCGTGATCATCAACGAAGCCTGTGCGCGTTTGCTGGGCTTTGAAACGCACGAGGGCAAACGGGTGAGTTTTGGTGAGGCCAAAATGTGGAATGTCATCGGCATCATCCGGGACTTTAACTTTGCAAGCCTGAAATCCGACGTGCAGCCGCTGGCACTGTTCCTGGACGACGGGATCAAGGGCACGATGGCCCTGCGGGTGACGCCTGGAAATCCGGCGAAAAAGATCGCGTTAGTGGAATCGCTTTGGAAAAAATATGCCAATGGGCAGCCCTTTCAATATTCCTTTGTCGATGAAGATTTCAATGCATTGTTCCGATCCGAACAACGCTTGGGCATCGTCTTTGCAACCTTCACGATCATCGCCATCCTGATCGCCTGCTTGGGGCTGTTCGGGTTGATCACTTATATCGCGGCACAACGCACAAAAGAGATCGGCATTCGAAAAGTACTGGGTGCAACCTTGGGCCAGATCACCATCTTGTTGCTGTCGGACCTGATGAGGCTTGTTCTCATTGCATTTGTCATTGCCATTCCCCTGGCGTGGTATGGCATGGATCAATGGCTTCAATCCTTTGCGTATCGCATCCCCTTCGACATTGTCGCCGTGGTCATTGCCGGTGCTGGAGGACTGTTGATCGCCGTCCTCACCGTGGGATACCGGTCCATCAAAGCAGCGTCGGTGAACCCGGTGGATTCTTTGAAGAATGAATAAAGTTCAGAAGCCACCATTTTCACGCGTCCAATAGATCTGCCACATAAAAAAGGGACGCCAGTTTTGGCATCCCTTTTTTCTTTATCGTGTGACCCATCACCGGTAAGTGACCGCAAAAGTTCCTTCGGTCAACGCATGACCGTCGCCTTCCGCGCTGATAGGGTCTGCTGTGAAACTGAACGTTCCTTCGATTCGCTTGGTGGTCGTGTTGTGCGTCGTGATCGTTATCGTTCCCGTGTTTGACATAAAGATGTTCGAACTAACTGTATAGAGGGCGTAAGCATCTTCCGATCCGGGTTCGCCGATGGCGTATGTGCCCGGGGTGATCGCATCGGAAACGGAAAGTGAAATGATCTGTGCGCCGTTGAGCGACTGGGCGTTGATCACGAGTTCGCCAAAGCCGCGCTGGCTCGCCACGATGGTCGCCGCAAAAGGTGTCCCATCGATCTTGGCCGTCAAGGTGCTGGCGGGCGTCGTCACATAGGGGATTTTGGTGAAGGAGCCGGAGGTGATGTCGGCGATCGATCCCGTCGAGGCCGGGATCACTTTGCTGCTGAACGTTCCGGAGACCGTTTTGTTCACCTGGTCGATCTCCGTGATGGTGACGGTACCCACGGTTTCGCCGGTAGCGAAGACGGACGAAGAAACGGTTTTCCCGTCGGGGGAATAGTTTATTTCCGCATCGGGTGTTACGCCAAGTGCTGTTCCTTTAACATCATAGGTGCCCACAACGCCTTTGGTGACTGTCACCGAAATGGTCTTTGTTCCCATCTGACCTGCGACAATGATCACATTGTTGTAGATCTGTGCTGCACCGTCGGCTTCAAAGGAAGTGCCATCAACTTTGGCAATGAACTTGCCGGCAGAAGCAACAGGCGTATCGTTGTCGGAGTCTTTGGAGCAGGACGTCAAAAGGAGGCCGAACAGGGTCAGGCACAACAGTGTTTTGAAAATTTTTTTCATCGTTTTGATTTGGTAAATGGTTTAAGATTAAAGAATTGGAATATAAATAGACTGATTAA
>CBIHQM010000342.1:0-7734 GCA_966211885.1 uncultured Chryseolinea sp. | reverse complement strand
ATTGCGCTGCCGTGATAGCTTTGCACATCGGAACCATGGAAGTTGGGCCCAGTGTTGTTGATACCCTTTTCATTATACCCATAAAAGTCGCGTACCCACCAGGCAAACAACGGAAGTCCATTTTGGATACGTTGCGCATACGCACCCGACAAACCCTGACCATTGATAGAACCCGTGTTGATTTTACCATTGTAGTTTTGGACGACGTTATCATTAAAGGAAACGTTACCAATGACGGTCCATTTGAGATCCTGGCTGCTGATCACATCACCTTCGATGGCAATTTCAACACCTTTGTTTATTACGTTGGCATCGAGATTTGTCCAAACAAAAGGCTGTACCGACGGCTGGGCAAAGTTGCTTTGAATAAGCAAATCGCTGGTATTTTTGTAGTAGTAGTCGATGGAACCGCGGACCCGATTTCCCAAAAAACCATAATCTAAACCGACATTGAACTGCGAGGTCGACTCCCATTTCAAATCCGGGTTGGGGAAGGCTATGGTTGCATTAGCGCCGCCCGAAACGTTCATATCATTGTCGAGGTTCCAGTCGTTGTAGCGAGAGCGTGCATCGTAGCGGTTGTGGGGCATCGCCTGGTTACCGGTCACGCCGTAACTCACTCTCAGGTTTAAGTCAGAGACAGCGTCCGGAACAAATCCCTCCTCGACAATTCTCCATTTGAATGCCGCCGAAGGGAAGTATCCGTACTTGTTATTTCCGCCAAATTTGGTAGAGCCATCGGCACGCAACGTTGCTGTGATGATATATTTGTCCGAGATTCCGAAATTGACACGACCGAAATACGATTGAAGTTCATCAATCTCATTCGACGAGTTCGTGCCTACGACACCGGTTTTGTAACCCGCAGCCGCATCGCCCGTGGGCTTCTGGTTTGCTGAAGCGAAGTTGTTGATCATCTGATCCAGATCACTGGTATTGAAATTCGTAAACTGGAAGGCCTTCTTGGCATTGCCAAAGCTTTGATAAGAATAGCCCACAACAGCATTGAGTTTTAGATTTGTGCCGAGCTGCTTGTCGTACGTGAAATAGTTTTCCCAGAGTTTATTATCCACCTCGATATCGTTCAAGTACAGTCTTCCATGGTCTTTAATACCGCTCACCACCAAGTCTCTGGAGAACGCTGTTTTACGTGCCGACAAGGACCTGTCAAATCCAAGAACTGTCTTGAAGGACAATCCTTTAACAATCTGGACCTCGCCTGAAATATTACCGAGCATGCGAAGCGTATTGGTATAGTCTTTTGTGTAGGCAAGGATCGCTGCGGGGTTGGGCTCTGAGGTACTCGGTTGAATGAATTTTCCGTCCGCGTCTTTTATGGGCAATGAAGGATTTGCCTTCAATGCAGATCCCAGAAGGTCGCCTTCAAATCCGGAGTTATCCGTTACGGGCGCACCTTGATCGCGCGTGTTGGAAATCGTCACCTGCGTAGATACTTTGAAACGATCTTCGATGAAGCTTTTGGTTCCATTGAATCTTGCCGTGTAGCGCTTCAAGCCTGTATTCTTGATAATGCCTTGTTGATCCATGTAACCCACCGAGAAACGATAGTTGCTGGTCTTGTCGCTGCCGCCAAACGAAAGGTTATGATTTTGGGAGAGGGCTGTTCTCATGATGGCATCCTGCCAATCGGTATTACCTCCCTTGTTTTGGGATGCTGCTGCGGCTGAGCCGTTGAACGTTTCATAGGCAGCCAGGTACTCGTCTTTGCCGAGCAAGTCGTACTTCTTGGTGATGTTACTCACGCTGACGTTATAGGAATAGTCCACGGTGCTGCCTGCACCTTTACCGCTTTTGGTCGTGATGATCACCACGCCGTTCGCACCACGCGATCCATAGATGGCCGTGGCCGATGCATCCTTCAGAATGTCGATGCTCGCAATGTCGTTCGGGTTCAAAAAGTTAAGTGGGTTTCTCGAAGCGCTGCTACCCAGCGAACCAGCCATCCCGCTTCCTGTAACGTCGTCGCCACTCAACGGAACACCGTCTACAACGAACAACGGGTTGTTGCCGCTTCGTACAGAGGATGTGCCGCGAATACGAATATTGATGCCCGCGCCGGGCTCACCACTGGCCGATGTAATTTGAACACCCGCTGCTCTGCCTTGAATCAATTGCTCTGGTGAAGCGATGACCCCTTGATTGAAGTCCTCGGGTTTTAAAGCGACAAGGGCTCCCGTCGCATCTTTCTTTTCCACAGTTCCGTAACCGATTACCACTACCTCAGAAAGTGCAGTGACATCCGGCTCGATGGCTACCGTCACTGACGACTGTGCCCCTACCACAATTTCCTGGGCCTTGAAGCCCACGAACGAAAATACCAGCGTTGAGTTGGGACCAACCGTGATGGAATAGTTTCCATCGCTATCGGTGATCGTCCCGTTACTGGTCCCTTTTTCAACAACATTCACTCCAGGCAACGTACTGCCGTCTTCCGTGGAGGTCACTTTTCCTGTCACGGTCTTGCTTTGCGACCAGGCCACCGAGGTGACCATTACAAGCACGACCGCTAAATACCTGCTTACGCACAGATAAAATTTTGTCATACGGTTTTAGTTTGGGTTAGAAATACATTTTGAGCTGATGAGGGGTACAAATCCTCAAAAAACTCCCTGGTAATGTAGTAGAAAGTACGTCAAAATCGTCCAAAAAAACCATTTTATTTTTATAGGAATCGAAACCGCAATCGATTCCGAAAATTATTTTGATCATTTTCAATACAAGCGCATGGTACTTTACACGGTACACGAAAACCCCCTGACACCCCCTTATAGTCAAACTGACCACAATCGTTTGCGGAGATTCTCGAAAAATTGCGCAACGATTTGCGGTGATTGTACCCAAGTATTTTTAAACTTGCAGTATGAAGTACAATCAGGTAACTATTAAAGACATCGCCCGCGAACTGGGCATCTCTCCCTCTACCGTTTCCCGCGCGCTGAAAGATCACCCCGACATCAGCCCCCAAACCAAGAAGGCGGTCAACGAACTGGCAGAGAAACTAAACTACCAACCCAACATCGTCGCCCTCAGCTTGCGCCAAAGCAAGACCAATACCCTGGGCGTGATCATCCCCGAACTGGTGCACGTCTTCTTCTCAACCGTTATCAGCGGTATCGAAGACGTCGCCTACAGCGCCGGCTACAACGTGATCATCACCCAGTCGAACGAATCGCTCCAACGCGAAAAGACCGATATCAAAGCGCTCTTTAATAGCCGTGTAGACGGCATGCTCATCTCCGTTTCGCGCGAGACCAGCAGCTTCGAACACATTGAAAGCATTCTCGCCAAAGGCGTTCCGATGGTGTTTTTTGACCGTGTATATGAGAATGCGAACTCAAGTACAGTTATTGTGGACGATTTGAGCGGTGCCAAAGAGGCCACCCAACACCTCATCGACCAAGGCTGCACCCGCATCGCCCACCTCGAAGGCCCCCCCAACCTGGGCATCACCAAGCAGCGCCTCGAAGGCTATATCCAGGCCCTCAACGACAACAAAATGCCCGTGCAGAAGGAACTCATCGTCTCCTGCCCGCTCGGCACTATAGAAGAAGGAAAGATCGCGGCGGAGCAACTCCTCAAAATGCCAAACCGCCCCGACGCTATCTTCGCCACCAACGACCCGGCCGCCATGGGCGCCATGCAGGCTATCAAGGAAGCCGGCCTCAAGATTCCCCAGGACATCGCCGTGGTGGGCTTCAGCAACTGGTTCTTCAGCTCTTTGCTCGAACCGCCGTTGACCTCCGTCGATCAACCCGGTTTCGAAATGGGTCAGGAAGCTGCCAAACTGCTCATCCGTCAGATCGAATTCAAGTCCAAGGACAACGAAGACCCGGCGCCCGAAACCAAAGTGTTGAAAACGCGTCTCATCGTGCGCGATTCCTCTCTCAAAAAAGGCAAGCCGAAGAAATAACTTGCAATCATCAGCAACATCACCCTACGCAGCGCTCCCACGCTGCGTATTTTTTTTATTTACCGGAATCGTTTCTTGCCCTGCCGGGGCTCTTTTCTTTTTTATCTTTACTTAGATCGTAACGACCACTCCATCTATGGCAAACCTTCTCAAATCCTCTCTCAGTCAGTCCCTGGGCACCCTGAAAAAATGGACCTCCATCACGGGAGGCCTACACGGGGAAACGGATCAGGGCAGTTTTCGCTTGCTGGTGTACAATGCCAATATCATCCGGCTGAGCGTGGCCAGGACGGGCGACGCCTTCGAGGACTTTTCCTATGCCGTTACGGCCTCGCCGGAAAAAGAGAGTCACCGGGTGACCGAAAAAGACGGTGTTGTGCTGGTGACCACGCCTGCCCTATCGGTCGAGATCACCAAGAGTCCGGTGCGCTTCCGGTTTCTCACCCCCGACGGCAAAACGATCAACGAAGACGACCCGGCATTTGGAACGAGTTGGACCGGCGAGCAGGTGACGACCTATAAAAAACTCCAGGACGGCGAGCGCTTTATCGGCCTCGGTGAAAAGACAGGGCCGTTGGACCGTCGTGGCCAGGGCTACACCAACTGGAACACCGACAGCTTTGCCTTCTCCACGGGCGCCGACCCGCTATACGCCACCATTCCGTTTTACATCGGCGTGCACCACCACCTCAGCTACGGCATCTTTTTTGACAACTCCCACAAATCGTTCTTCAACTTTGGTGCCTCCAACAACCGCTTCTCCAGCTTTGCGGCCGATGGCGGGGAGATGAACTATTATTTCATATATGATACTACGGTGGCCGGCATTGTGAAGCATTATACGCACCTGACCGGTCGAATGGAGATGCCTCCGCTATGGAGCATAGGCTTCCAGCAGTGCCGCTATAGCTACTATCCCGACAAGGAAGTGCTCACCCTGGCACAGACCTTCCGCGACAAAGACATGCCTGCCGACGTGATCGTGCTCGATATCCACTATATGGAGCAGTATAAGATCTTTACCTGGAGCAAAAAGGATTTTCCAGAGCCACAGAAAATGCTGGAACAGCTCAAGGCGCTGGGCTTTCATGTGGTGGTGATGTGCGACCCGGGCATCAAGGTGGAAGAAGGCTATGACACCTATGATTCAGGCGTGAAAGAGGACGTGTTCATTCGCTATCCCGACGGCACCAACTACAGCGGGCAGGTGTGGCCCGGCTGGTGTCATTTCCCTGACTTCAGCAATCCCAAGACGCGCCAATGGTGGCAGGAACAATTCCAGGGCTACATAGCCATGGGGTTGGAAGGTTTCTGGAACGACATGAACGAGATCGCCACCTGGGGACACATGCTTCCCGAAAACATAGAAATGGATTTCGAGGGCAACAAGGCCACCATGCGCCGGGGCCGTAACCTCTACGGCTTCCTGATGGCCCGCAGCACCTACGAAGGCACCAAGGCGCTGCTGAAAGGCAAGCGCCCTTTCAACCTGACACGCTCCGGCTTCAGCGGCGTACAACGCTACGGCGCCTTGTGGACGGGCGACAACGTGGCCTATGACGAACACATGATCCTGGGTGCGCGCATGGTCTCCAACCTGGGCCTGGGCGGTGTTGCGTTCGCCGGCTATGACGTGGGAGGCTTTGTGGGCGATGCCAACACCAAGCTCTATGCCCGCTGGATCTCCATCGGCTCCTTCTCCCCTTTCTTCCGCGGCCATTCCATGATCAACAGCCGCGACTCCGAGCCGTGGGCCTATGGCGAAGAAGTGGAACAGATCTCGCGCAACTACATCAAGTTCCGTTATCAGCTCCTCCCCTATATTTATTCGCTGTTCCACGAAGCCACCGAGACCGGCATGCCCGTGCAACGCGCGCTTGCGCTGGACTACACGCACGACTACAAGATCTACGATGGACAGTTTTACAACCAGTACCTCTTTGGCCCGAACCTGTTGGTGGCACCCGTAGAAAGCACGCGCGACTTTGTGAAGGTCTATTTCCCCGAGGGCAAATGGTATTCGCTCTACGACGGCAAGCCGTTTGCGGGCAACACGGAAGTGATCGTGGAATGTCCTGCGCATAGGCTGCCCGTGTATGTGAAGGCTGGGGCGGTGATCCCGATGCAGCCGGTGCGATCGCATACCAACGAAGCGACGGATACGCTGATCGTGCACGTGTACACCGGAAGCGATTCGCGTTTTTGCTACTATACTGACGACGGCGGCACGTTTGCTTACCAGCAAGGAGAATTTTCAAAACGCTGGATCACCTATAACGATCGTCAAAAACAGATCACCTTCGAAGAAGTGGAGGGCATGTTTAAGTCGCCGGTGAAACACCTGGCGGTGTTGGTCCACGGGCTCGACCAGAGCGTGTTGCATGTCCAGGTGAACGGCGAGCACAAAGCGTTCCGCCACGAGACGAATACGTTCTTTGCTGCGCTTGAAAAATTCGATCCCATCTACGATCCGGAGCCGGCGCCCTACGAGGATGTGCACCGCGTGGAATTGAACTATAGCCACGGCGCCATCGTGTTGCAGTGGTAATGTTAACGATTGCTCTTGGGAATTTCGCGGGTTTTGTTCACTTTTAGCGAATCACCATTCGCCACTGGGCAACCTTAACCGTGCAAACCGCCACTGCTACCCTAACGGAAAAACCCCGCCTCACCCGCGCGCAAATCTGGAACATGAGCTTCGGATTTTTTGGCATCCAATTCGGCTTCGCGCTTCAAAACGGAAATGCATCGCGCATCCTGGGAATCTTTGGCGCAGAGGTGGAACACTTGTCCTGGTTTTGGCTGGCCGCGCCGCTCACGGGCATGATCGTTCAGCCCATCATCGGCCACTACAGCGATCACACCTGGACAAGGTTGGGAAGACGCAGACCCTACTTCCTGGTGGGCGCCCTGTTGGCCTCCTGTGCTTTGATCTTTATGCCCAACGCCAACTGGCTCGTGAGCCTGCTGCCACCCCTCTATGTGGGGGCCGGCATCCTCATGATCATGGACGCCTCCTTTAACGTGGCCATGGAGCCGTTCCGCGCGCTGGTAGCCGACATGCTGCCTTCCGATCAGCGCACGCTGGGCTTTTCCGTTCAGACTTGTCTCATCGGCCTCGGTGCAGTGATCGGCTCGTGGTTGCCCTACGTTTTTGCCGAGTTCTTTCACGTCCCGAAGACCGCCAGCGGCCCGGGTGAGGTCCCCTTCAATCTGATACTTTCGTTTTATGTCGGCGCCGCCGTTTTTCTGATCGCTATTTTGTGGACCGTCGTCACCACGAAAGAATATCCGCCGGATGATTTCGCTAACAACGACCCCGAAAAGAAATCCACCCACAAAGGACTCGGCCAGATCATCCACGACTTTGCTGCCATGCCGAAGACCATGAAACAGCTTGGCCTGGTCCAGTTCTTTTCATGGTCGGCGCTGTTCTCCATGTGGGTCTTCACTACTTCGGCCGTCTCTACGCACATCTACGGGTTGCCTGTCGGTGACAACAGATCTGCGGCTTCCCAGGATGCGGGCAATTGGGTGAGTGGACTTTTTGGGATCTACAATGGGGTGTCGGCGCTCTATGCGTTGGTGCTACCGTACGTGGCTTTTAAGCTTGGTCGTAAAACCGCTTATGCCCTATCGCTGTCTGCTGGGGGGATTGGGTTGGTCTCTATTTATTTCGTGTCCGATCCCGTGATGCTGATCTTTCCCATGATCGGCGTGGGCATTGCGTGGGCGAGTATCCTGGCGATGCCCTATTCGATCCTCGCCGGGGCGCTGCCCGCACAAAAAATGGGGATCTATAT
>CBIHQM010000341.1:0-7758 GCA_966211885.1 uncultured Chryseolinea sp. | reverse complement strand
ATGACCGTGATAGTCGACGCCTTGCACAGGAGGGGTCTTGCCTTCGAATATGGGGGTGAAAGCAGCTACGAATTTATCTTTTTGATCTTTCGGGTCCAGCAATTGAATGGCGGCCGTGGTGTCGGAGCGCAGGGGGCTCACCAAGGCGATCTTGCGCGACATCGGGTCCTCGCGGGCAATGATCACTTCACCGGTGGTGCCCAATCCCTGGTAGCTCTTCAGCACCTTGTAGGGCACGTTCAAGTCAAGCTTGATGAAGATAAGGTGTTGTGCACCGGCATTGTCGGTCACCGCGCCCACGGCGTAGGTGTAGTAATTCTTTTTGGTTTTGTCGCGCAGGATGGCGGAGAAATAGAGGTTGCTTTTGGCGCGATCGAAGGTCACACCGTCGGGGTCCACCAGGTTGCCTTTCACGGCCGGATCGGTCGACGCCAGTACCGCACCCGTTGCCGAGGTAAGCGTGATCTCATCGACGCCCAGCACATATTTCTGACTGGTAAGGTAGTCGGACATCGACTGGTCGGTAGTGACCGAGGTCTTCAACACGGAGTCTGCACTCTCTGTCTCTGGTGCGGGAGGGCCGCCCATCAGGGCCGACATGTCATCGGCGGCCGGCGCTGCAGAGGCTGCACCACCACCTTTGACGCGATCTGAATTTTGAAGGATCTTGATGGCCGTACCCGCTCTTTCGAAATAGGTGTTGAAGTAGGCCGCCCGGTTGTCGGCAATAACGCCGAGGTTGGTGGCGAACTTCTCCTGGTTTGCTTTGAGGTGATAATCGAAGCTGAAAAAGCTGATGGCTGCAACGGCCACCAGGGAAATCGCCAGGATAAGGAGGGTGATCTTGGTACTTATGTTAATGCTTTTCATCATATGCGTTGGACGCTAGGATTTGTGCTTAAGAAATCTTGTCGGCAATCAATTGGGCGGCTTCTTCGACAAACTTGCGCTGATCTTCGTTGATGGGGCTGAAGGAAGCGATCTCCAGGATCCCTTGCACTTGCCCTGTTTTTTTCAAGGCGGTGATCAACAAGAATTTTGGCGACGCGCTGCCCAATCCCGAAACGATCTTGATGTAACCTTCCGGCACATCGTCGACATACAGCGTGTTGCCACTCGCGGCCGCCTGACCGATGAGGCCTTCACCGAATTCGAAACGGATCACGGAGCTTTCGGCGAGGTTCAGGGCATAGCCGCTCTTCAACTCGGCAAAGCGTTTTCCGTCTTCTTCCACGATCCGGTACAAAGCGCCCTGACCGGCATCCACCTGTTTACAGATGGCGTGCAGACCGGCTTGTAAGATTTGTTTTTCACCCTTGGTTTGTTCCAGGCTGGCCTTCACGGTCTCGAGGCTGATGGTGCTTTTGCCCGACGCGGCAGCTTCCTGTTGTGCCAGGGAGTCTTCCAGCTTGCGGTCGCGAAACACGATGACTTCTTTCTTGTAGCGCAGCGCGTTCACCAGGCTGATCGCCCCGATCAGGAAGGTGAGGCTGATCACCAGGTATACTTTCAGAAAGCTGGGCTCGAAGCCGCGGGCCAGGTTGAGGCTGCCGGGCAAAGAGTAAATGAAATACACGGATACACCTGCTCCTAACAGGAACAGTGAAGCCAGGAGGAGGCTTATTTTGTATCGGTCGTTGAAGAGGCCTATCATCGGTATTGTTTATCTAGTTCTTTTAAAAACTCTACTATCTGGTCTACTTTCATCACATAGTCGATCTGCGTGGCCGCCAGCGCGGCCTTCGGCATGGTGTCGATCATGCATTCGGTGGGTTCTTGCACTATGGTCAGACCGTTGCGGTCGTGAATGTGTTTCATGCCCAGGGCGCCGTCTTTGTTGGCGCCGGAGAGCAGGATGCCCACCAGTTTTTCTTTGTAAACAAAAGCACAACTGCTCAACGTGATGTCTATGGCCGGCCGTGAGTTGTTCACCATCTCTTCGGTGGACAGGGCAAAGCTGTGGCCCAGTTCCACACTCATGTGATAGTTGGCCGGCGCCAGGTACACACTGCCTTTTTTGATGTTCTCTTTATCGTGGGGTTCAGTGACCTGCACCACACTTTTTATGGAGAGCGCCTCCACAAAGCCGTTGCGCACGTGCTTTAGCCGGTGCAAGCACATGATGATCGGCAGTGGAAAGCCTTTGGGCAATTGCGCCAGGATTTTGACTACACCCTGAAAGCTGCCTGCTGACCCACCGATAACAACGGCCTTATAGCTGTTATTTAGGCTGATTTTTTTCATTCGTCAATAGACAACTCTCCTAATCTTTTATTTTCTTATAAATCTTCTCTTCATTATTCACCACGATAAAACGGTTGGCATAATCGCACCATATCAATGACTCTTTTGACCCAATGGCCAGATATCCGTATTTAAATAGGCTTTCATGGAATTTCTTCAACACTTCGTTTTGCAACGTCTGGTTGAAATAGATCATCACATTGCGGCACAAGATCAGGTCGAACTTGTTAAAGATGTCGCCCACCACCAGGTCGTGACGGCGGAACGAAACGTTCATCAACAAGTCTTTATTGAAAACAGCCATGCCGTTCTCTTCTTGGTAGTAGTCTTTGAAGGATTTGGTGCCCTGGAACCGGATGTAGTTCTTTTCGTTGAGCTCCATGTTCTTGATGGGGTAGGTGGCGGCCTTCGCGCGTTCCAGGATGTTCACGTCCAGGTCGGTGGCGATCATGGTCACATCGTGCAACACACCCATCTCTTTTAGCATAATGCACATGGAAAGCACTTCCTCGCCCGAGGAGCAGCCGGCATGCCAGATTTTGAATTGCTTATGGTTGAGCATGATGGCGGGCAGGATCTCTTCGCGCATCACGCGCCAAAAGCTGGGGTCACGAAACATTTCGGTAACATTGACCGTGAGCTCGTCGAGAAATTCGTTGATAAAGGGAGGGGAGTCGTTCAGTTTTTTCAGGAGACCTTCCACCGAGAGCTTCTTCAGCTCCATGATCCGAAGCACGCGCCGTTTGAAAGACGACATAGCGTAATTCCGAAAGTCATAGTGATACTTCTGATAAATGAACTCCGAGATCCGTTTAAGGTCGGCAATATCAATGTCCAACATGGTGGTCTTTTAAAAAGGAACTCAAAATTACTTCAAGCATACTACTGCCGGACGAATTTCAACGAGAAATCTTACACGCGTGGAAAATGGCCGGAAGCATTTTATTTTTAAAGAAAATCAAATTAACCCATTCGTACTAATTCCTTGAGGAAAAGGACGTTAAAAAGTGGGATGACCGCTAACCTCGCGTTGCCGTTCAACGCGGGGAAAAGGCCGTCCAGACTCAGCGCGCCGTCTTTCTATCCAATTCTTCTTGCGTTATTTGCAACGCTTTCAAGTTCACCTGGAGGGCCTGCTCCACGGCCACGGCAAGCTCCCAATCGTCGGCTTTGGGGGAATGGGTCAGCTTGCTCTGCAGGGCTTCTGCTTCTTGTCGGTATTCCTCTTCTTTTTTGCGCCACGCGGCCTGTAGGGCTTCTATTTCGGCTCGGTTGGCGGTTGATTTCGGTTGGGCTTCCAGTTCGGCTATACGCGCCAGGTAGTTCTTCTCCTTCCGCGACACTTCTTCCTGGGTGGCCTGCATTTCCTCCATATTCTGCCGCATCTCTTCTTCCTGGGCGCGCATCACTTCCGTTTGCTCCTGGAATTGCTCGATCAGGTTGCGGTTCTTCTGCGCGGCCGTGACCGACGCCAACGTGGAGGCAATGGACTCGCTCAACTTCTCTACAAAAGCGATCTCATGTGGCAAAAAGGAATTGAAGGAGGCCAGTTCGATGATGCCATAGACCTGGGTATCGACCTTGAGCGGCACCATGAGGATGGATTTGGGTGGCGCATCGCCCAGGCCCGAGGTGATGCGGATGTATTCTTCGGGCACCTCCGGCAGGTAGGTCGTTTCTTTTTCAAGGAACGTCTGCCCCAGGATGCCTTCGCCCAGTTTGATCTTTTGTTGTTCGAATTTCTTGATGTCGAACGCGAACAAGGCTGTCAGTTGCAGGTGCTTGTCGTTGGCGTCGTCTTCGTTCAGCAGGTAGAGGCCGCCCTGGTTGGAGCGTGTGTATTGCACGAGGGCGGCAATCACCCGGTCGCCCAGCGTGGCCAGGTTGTCGTTGGAGGAACGGAGGATGTCCACAAACTTGGCGAGACCTTCGTTGGCCCATTGGCGCTTGCGTTCTTCTTCATTCATCGCCCGGAGTTTGGCCTGCATTTCGATGAGCGAGTCGGCCAGTTTGTTCTTGCCTTGCGTGTAGGTGCTGTCGAACGTCTGGCGGTAGTCCACGTCCAGCTTGCCCTCGCCGATGGCCGTCACAAAGTCCGTGGCATCTTTCAGGTTTTCGATGGTCTGGTTGATCTTTTGCGACAACTGGCCAATCTCGTGACCCGGGAGGTCGCGGGTATGGACGTGACCTGCTGTATTGCTTTCCAGGCGTTTGATGGGCGACAGCACGAAGCGGTTGAAGACATAGAACAGACCGCCCAGCAACAGCACATCGGCCAGCAAAAAGAAAGCAAACCAGTTGAGCACACCCTGTTGGCGGGAAGCGATTTCGTCTTCCAGGTCTTTGATGAGCTTGTCGTACCAATGGGAAACGGAGATCCACTGGGCTTCAAAGTCGGCTTTCGCCTGATGGTATTTGGGGTTGCCCTCGGTGGTGGCTGGCATTTCCGGCGTGGGCGCTGCCAACGAATCGGCTGGCGCGGCAACGGCAGTTTTCAGCGTCACGGTTTCGCTTTCGGTGAGCAGCGTGTGAACACTGGTCTTGTAACGGGTCCAATAAGGGTAGAGATTATCGTAGGTGATGTGGGGAAGGCGCGACAGGGGTGTCAAAAAAAAATCGGTCCCGTCCATGCGTCCACCTTTGGCCAGCGTTTGCAACTCGTGATCTTGTTGCTCGAGCTCCGCCGCCAGTGGCGCCGCGAGGTCTTCGTGGCCGTTGATGAATTGTTGCACCTGCAAGGCGATCTCCTGGTTCTTCACCTGGATGCTGCGGGCATAGTCGATTTTGCGCTCGGACTCGTTGAGGCGTTGGATCGTGTGATGAACGGCAAAATACTCGGCGATAAAAAGTATGGTCATCAGCACCAGGATGTATACGCCCCATTGCTTCAGAGATTTATCGCGCCAAAATTTCATAATCCAGTATAAAGTAAACAAAGAAAGTAAAATAAGGCGAAAGCCAAAACAGGATGTCAGGTTAAGGGCAACTTAGTTGATTTTGGCTGCTCGAAGCGTGGAGGACGTGAAGCAGAAGGGCAAGAGCGACTGGGCCGACGGTGCTTTTACCCATTGACGCTCCTCCGTTAGCATCACCACCTCGAATGGTTTTCCCTGGCGGTGTTCGAACTCCAGCATCACCTGCCGGCAACCTCCGCAGCAGGTGGCGGGTGTGAGCTCGGTGCCCGTTTTGTGCCGGGCCACGACGGCCAGCTTCCGGATGACTTGCCCGGGGTATTGAGACGCCAGGGCAAAAAGCGCGACGCGTTCGGCGCACATGCCCGAGGGATAGGCGGCATTCTCCTGGTTGGTCCCCGCCACGATCACGCCGTTGTCCAGCAAAAGGGCTGCGCCGACTTGAAATTCCGAATAGGGTGCATGCGCCGTGGGCAGGGCGCGTTCCGCGTGACGCACCAGGTCGAGCGATTCAGGATCGAGGTCTTGTAGGGTCGGGGCAAGGACAAAATCTTTCATAAGGGAAGGACGAGTGTTGTAGCGAAAGATAATAAATCAGGAGCCAGAATCCAGGAGCCAGGAGCCAGTAGGGGTGTGGGTGCGGGAGCGTTGTGCGAGTGTGAGTTTTGAGTTTGTAAGTGGCGTTTCAATGTTCTGAAAAACTGATGCCCAACGATCAGCTCCCCCATGCAACTCTCTCGGCTGCTCACACTCCTCCAACTTCTGGCTGCTGAATTCTGGCTCCTGGCTCCTGGCTTCTGGCTCCTGAATTTTTGGCTTCTGGCTCCTGATACCCCGCGCTCAAATTACCCCGCCCGCTTCACGACGCAATTTCCCGATAAATGATAGATTTGTCGCGACACAACGGGTTGTCCTGTTGAGGTTCGTTTAAAATCGTGGATCCCTTATGAAGACCATTCTTGTTCTGGGCGCTGGGCGCTCCTCCTCGTCGCTTATTCAATACTTGTTGCAGCATGCTGCGGCCGGACCGTGGACGGTGGTGGTCGGCGATTTCTCCGAAGCGGCTGCCCGCGAGAAGATCGGGACGTCGGCGCACGGTCGTGCGATCGCCTTTGATATCAACAACGAAGCACAAAGCAGCGCGGCCATCCAGGAGGCCGACGTGGTGATCTCGCTCATGCCCGCCACCTTGCACCCGCTGGTGGCCCGGCATTGTCTGCGATGGAACAAGCATCTGTTGAACGCCAGCTATGTGTCGGACGAAATGCGGTCGTATCATGCCGAGGCTTTATCCAAAGGGTTGCTCTTCCTGAACGAGTGTGGTCTCGATCCGGGCATCGACCACATGAGTGCGCTGCAGGTGATCGACGGCATCAAGGCCAGGGGAGGAAAATTGATATCGTTCGAGTCGTTCACCGGCGGTCTCATTGCCCCCGAAACCGACCCCGAAAATCACTGGCGCTATAAGTTCACCTGGAACCCGCGCAACGTGGTGATGGCCGGCCAGGGTACGGCAAAATTTTTGCAAGACGGACAATACAAATACATTCCCTATCAACAACTCTTCCAGCGCCTCACCACCGTGTCGGTTCCCGGCTATGGCGACTACGAAGGCTATGCCAACCGCGACTCCCTGAAGTACCTGGAAACCTATGGGCTGCAAGGCATACAAACCATGGTGAGAGGCACACTGCGAAACAAGGGCTATTGTCCCGCCTGGAATGTGCTGGTGCAATTGGGATGCTGCGACGATACGTATGCGATGGAAGGCGTCGCCGAAATGACCCATCGCGGCTTTGTGAATGCTTTCGTGGAAGCGCCGGCGGCAAAACTGCAAGAAAAGATCGCCGCGATGTTTAATATTTCCCGCGAAGGCGAAGAAATGAAACGCCTGCAATGGAGCGGTCTGTTTTCGGAGGAGAAAGTAGGGCTGTCGTCGGGAACACCGGCGCAGATCCTGGAACACATCCTGGCAAAAAAATGGAAGCTCAACCCCGGCGACAAAGATCTGATTGTGATGTGGCATCGGTTCCGGTTCACCCTCGCGGGAAAAGAAAAGGAAATCCAGGCGCACCTCGTCGCTACCGGAGAGAATGAGATCCATACGGCCATGGCTAAAACGGTTGGGCTGCCCGTCGGCATCGCGGCCAAGTTGTTGTTAGAGGGAAAGATCAAAACCCGCGGGGTTGCCATCCCCGTGACAAAAGAATTTTATGATCCCATTCTGGAAGCGCTGGCGCTCTATGGCATTCGTTTGATAGAAACGGAATACTAAGTAAGTCCTAAGTCCTTGTCTCTGTCAATGCACATGGCCCGGAACAGAAATAACCCTGGCCTTTAGGCCTAGTCTATGCACACATTTATTGCTGATAACCTGTGGCTGATTTCAACCGCGAGCCGTTATTTCGTAATCCATTTTTACTCCTCCAGTGACTAACGTTAACTAAGTGCTGATTCGAGTTATATAGTCCATTTACAAAGCGCACATGCCGCTGGACTGATCCCTATATCGGGGAACCCTTTCAGGGTTCAACACCGTGCGTAATTCTTTATCCGTCAGTTTCACTGACGGCCATTGTTCGAAAAGCCTTTCAGGCTTCAA
>CBIHQM010000340.1:0-7786 GCA_966211885.1 uncultured Chryseolinea sp. | reverse complement strand
TGATTTAAGGTCTCGTTTAAATATCTTAATGTTGACGTTATCGGTAAAGAGCCTGCGGACAGAAAAACCGAGATCGCCATAGGGGCGGAAGCGGCCGGCATTGTCACTGTATTTTATAGAAAGCGGCAGCGATATCCAGCTCTGGCGCTCGGTCATCTCCACGATGTCTTTGTTCTGCCCGAAAAGATTGGTGGTCGTGTGTTTAAAAACCGTGGAAGCAAAGCTCAGGCCCACCGAGGCGCTAATGTGCTCGTCGTAATGATAGTCGAATCCCGCATCGGCGTGGTATCCCATTTTCAGTGTGTACTTCTCTTTCGTCCCGGCTTCACCACCGATGTTCACGTCGTGTATGACGCGTACGGGCGACACGTTGGGACCCGCCGATGCCCAGAACGAAAAGAGGGGGCTGGCGGTAAATTTCCGGCTGAGGTAAACCAGGTCGATGGGGTCACGGGTTTGGTCGGGAAGGAACTCGGGATTGGCCCGCAACACATTGAGATAACTTTGTTCGGCGCCCAGCGGATCTTCCAGCAGCAGGTAGGTCTCCGCCAACAATAAATTGGCCCGTTGGCGCCACTCGGTGTTTTGATTTTTTTCCAGGCAATCGCTCAAAAGGCCCGGAATGCCATAGAGGTGGCCTTCGTTGAATTCTTCCTGGGCACGGGCCAGCGTTAACTCGCATTCGTCCTGGGCAAAGAGCGGCCCTGCGGAGAATGTGAGTAGAACCAGAAAACAGCCTATAATCTTTTCGACAACCATCAATACTCCTTGATTAATAACCGTACACAGGTATTTTCATAGGGGATCTCATCCACATTACCCACATACTTCTTCCACTCGTCTTGCGTCATGTTGCGCGTCAACTTAGGACAGATCTGCTCGGCCAGCAACGAGGGGTCTGTTGGCCACACGCGGATCTCGGACTCACTGCATGCAGCGATAAGATAGTCGGATCCTTTTGCAAATTCAATATCCCAGATAAATCCATTGTTGTTGCCCATCACCACCGGCAGGTCTTCGGGATAATCCAGCACATAAAGCTGCAGGCGTTTATCCAACCCTGCACTCGCCAGGAGTTTTTCATCCGGGCTGAAAGCCACATCGTTCACCCCGGCGCGGTGACCGGTGAATTGCCGGGTTTCCTTGGTTTTGAAATCGTAAATTTTTACCAGGCCGCGCTTGTTCACGACGTCGTCTACGCCATAGGCCAGGTAGCGGCCGCTGGGGCTGAATTTCACGGTGAGTACGCGGTTCGGATTGTCGTCGGCAATGAGCGTTGTGGTCTTGTCGCTGAGGTTGAACAGGATCACCTGCCCGGACCACGACACGCCCGCCAATTGCTTGCCGTCGCGGCTGATGTTGATGGACTTGAGTTCGTAGGGCAACGTGGCCAGTGTCTGTACACTACCCGTCTTCGGATCAATCTGCGACAGCGTGTTGCCGGCGCTGGAGACGATGAAGGCAGAATTGTCGGGCAGGAATTGAATGCTGTTGCTCGCACCGCTCAGGCCTTTCACCACCATGGGCCGGCTGTTGCCGTTCTTCAGGTTGTAGATCTGCACAAAAGCAGAATCGCTGCCGTTCACCAGGTAGGTCTCGTCGCTGCTCAGTGCAATGACCTTCGAAGGGTATGGATTGGCATAGGGCGTGGCGGCGTTCGTGAGCTTTTCAAAATTGCCTTTATAGATCCGTCCGTCTGCCCCGGCGGTATAGAACTCGTCTTTCTTATCGGTCATGACCAGGGACTTCATGTGCACGCGCGGCGGTCCCTGGATCTTCATAGCGTTGTAGGTCAATCCATTGATCTTGGTAAGGGCGCTGTATAACCCGGTGTAGATGTAGGGCTCATACTTCTTGCCTTCGTAGCGGCGGTGGAATAAAAAGCCTTGCATGGCCATCAATCCGCTCAGGTCGTTGTCGTCGTCTTCAACGGCTGCCTTAGATGCCAATTCCTGTGCTTTGGTGAGCATGAACAGGCGATTGGCTTCTTTGTAGTTTTCTTCTGCGCGGACAAATTCTGTTTGGGCGCGGTTTCGTTCCACGCGTGCAGAGTCGCGTTGCACGTTGGCCTCCACCAGGTTGTTCAAGGCTTCGTTGCGGGCCTCACGCGCCGTGTTCAGGGCTACCTGCAACTGCTCGGTGGTTTCGGTAATCTGATCAAAAGCTTTTTGCAGCTCTTCTTTTTGTTTCTGTACGATCGCTGCCTGCTCTTCAGCCTTGCGTTGGTTTTCCTGGGCGATCTTCGACTGCGTGACGGCCTCCTCGCGGTTCTTGTCGGCGCGGAGCTTATCGGCATCGGCCTGCAGTTTCTGGAGATAGGCAAACACGAAAAAGATGATGGCTACGATGAAGGCGATCCCCAGGATGATGGCCGTGGCACGTGTTCTTCTCAGCACGCGGCGTTGCATCATTTCCTGGTTCTTCAATTCGGCCTCATAGGTGATGCGGCTGGTATCGAGGAACACGATGGCCCGCTCGAAGGCCTCGTCGTAGCGCTGGCCCCATTCGCGGGTGGGGTTCTGTTTCTTCTGCCAGTTGAGGGCCAGCTGCAAATCGGGCGGACGCCACAAACCGGTCTTGCCGATCTGGTACATCGCCGCCGCTTCCGACAAACGCTTGTACATCGACGCCGATTCAAATTCGTCGTCTACCCAGCCGGCCAGACGGTTCCAGATGCGCATGAGGCTTTCGTGCGAAAGCTCGATCATGGAATCGGTGTTCAGCGGGATGTTGGCCGCCGGCATGAGGAAAGAGCGTCCGGCGCGACGGAAATGATCGACGATGCTGATCACTTCTTCTTCGCTGGCTTCGGCTAATTCAGCGACCAACCCAAGCCTGCACGCCCTGCGCTTGCCGAGGTTGTTCTGGTTCTTTTCGGTAATATTTTTAAAGAGGACTTCAGCGATCTGCTTGTCTCTTGTGGAAAGCTCATCGTAAGCTTCGTTGGCGTGTTGGGCGAGGGCCTGGCTCACTTTACCCACGGCGTTGTAGTGCCGTATGTCGATGGGCTCGCCGGGTTCGTGATTCGAGATCCAATAGTCCCACGTGCGCATCAGGGCATGCTGCAGGATGGGGAGCTGGTCCTGGTTGTTGCCCACGTCGTTGAGCAGGCGCTTCACCAGGCGGTTGGAGATGGCTCCACCGGCCACGGTGACGGGCCCTTCGATGATGGAGCGCTTTTGTTCGCGCGTCAGTTGGGGCACCAGGTAGTTGCTGCTGTTGATCTGCTGGGTCAATCCCGAGAACACGGAACAGTCTCCAATGAAATCTGAGCGCATGGAAAGCGCGATGTACAGCGGCACTTCATTTTGCTGGATGGCCGTCAGGATGAGGTTCACATACAACTGCGCCTCGTTCAACCCCTCTTCGCTGTTGTTCAATTCGCGGTAGCGAAAGATCTCTTCAAATTGGTCGACCAGGAAGAACACATTCTCTTCACCCGAGCGTTGCACGTGCCGGGCGATCTCGATCAGGCCGTTGGCACCGCTCCGCAGGATGGAGTTGATGATCGCTTTTTGGATTTGCGCATCCTGGGCGTCCAGCCGCTTGGTCTTCACCATGAAGTCCACAATCGAATCGGTGAGGCTGTTGATGGGCGATGGGCCGGGACGGGTGGTGATCACATTCCAGAAGGATCCCGATTCGGTCACAAAGCCGCCATAGAGCACGGGCACCAGCCCGCAAGCCATGAGGGAAGACTTACCGCTACCCGAGTAACCCATGACGGTAACAAAGCGGTTGCGGGCGATCTTGAGAAGTATATCGTCTATCTGGCCGTCGCGGCCGAAGAACAGGTGAAAATCGTCAATTGAGAATGCACGGAGACCGGGAAACGGGTTTTCGCCCCCTACCTGGACGTTGATGGAGACGTCCTTTGAATATCCAGAGTCGCTATGTAATGGCTCGTTCAGCATGGGCACACCGGAGAAGCCAGATTAGATAACCGAGATGGAAAAGTTATACTGCGCACTTCAGGTTTAAGTTTAAAAAAATAGCTCCTGTCTCTAAGCTGAACTATGCTAAGGCCGAATTTAGGCGAAATTAGTTAAAAAGAAAAGGGGCCAGAAGCCCCTTTACTACCTATCCGTAAGGTTTTTAAATTACTTTACCTTATTTACCAGTGCTTCGAAAGCTGCTGGATGGTTCATTGCCAGGTCGGCAATGACTTTGCGGTTGAGACCGATACCTGCCTTGTTGAGCTTGCCCATCAGTGCAGAGTAAGACAATCCGTGAACACGAGCGCCGGCGTTGATACGGGCGATCCAGATGCCGCGGAACTCTCTTTTCTTTTGTTTTCTATCGCGATACGCGTAGACTAAACCTTTTTCGACAGCGTTTTTGGCTACTGTCCATACATTTTTCTTACGGCCGAAGAAACCTTTGGCCAGCTTCAGGATGCGTTTGCGTTTTGCTCGTGAAGCTACATTGTTGACTGATCTTGGCATTTCATTGCATTTTTTGACGGATGGCGTTCCTTCATTTGTTCAGGACTCTTAGGCGCCAGCAATCGGGTTTAACATTTAACCACTAAAGCACGAGCATAGCTTTCACATTGTTCATATCTGCTTTAGAAACGAGGCCCTTGGCAGAAAGTCTGCGCTTCTGCTTGGTCTCCTTCTTGGTCAGGATATGATTTTTGAAAGCGTGCTTACGCTTAATTTTACCAGTGCCAGTAACTTTAAACCGTTTCTTGGCGCCTGATTTTGTTTTTAACTTAGGCATTATATATAAAAATTAGAAAACACTACTTTTTACCGGCTTTGGGCATGATGATCATCCCCATCCGCTTGCCTTCCAGCTTGGGCAGTTGCTCTACCTTGCCGAACTCTTCCAGCCCTTGCGCGAACTTCAGCAAGAGGATCTCGCCTCTTTCCTTGTACACGATCGAACGGCCGGGGAAGAATACCGTGGCTTTCACCTTGGCGCCTTCCTTGAGGAAGTTCTCGGCGTGTTTGAGCTTGAAGTTGAAATCGTGCTCGTCCGTGTTCGGGCCAAAGCGGATTTCCTTTAACACCACCTTCAGGGCTTTCGCCTTGATCTCCTTCTGTTTCTTTTTCTGCTCGTACTTAAACTTCGAATAGTCTACGATCTTACATACCGGGGGATCTGCATTGGGAGAGATCTCCACAAGGTCCAATCCCTGGTCCTGTGCCAATTTAATGGCCTGCTGGATTGGATAAACGTCTACTTTGATATCCTCTCCTACCACCCTCACGCGCTGTGCGGTTATCCTTTCGTTGATCCGATAAGGCTCTTCCGGTCGCTGGGGCCCTCTTCTGAACGGTTTGTTAAAACCGGGTCTGTTGTTATTAAAGATTGCGATACTATTAAAAATTTAAGTTTCAAAAAACAGGGTGCAAATATCGTTATAATTTTTGCTTTTCACAATATTAAACCGGAGCAGAACATTCAATTCTGAAGCGATTTACGAATTCTTCCAGTGGAACGCTACCTTGGTCGCCCTGGCCATGTTTACGCACCGCCACCATCTGATCGCCGGCTTCTTTCTCGCCTACGATGAGCATGAACGGTATTTTCTTGGTCTCCGCATCGCGGATCTTACGGCCGATCTTTTCGTCGCGATCATCCAGTAATCCCCTGATATCCTGCTCTTTAAGCTTCTCATAGACCAGCTTGGCGTAGTCGTTGAAGCGCTCGGAAATGGGCAGTACGGCGATCTGGTCGGGGGCCAGCCAGAGCGGGAAATTACCCGCACAGTGCTCGATCAACACGGCCACGAACCGCTCCAACGACCCAAACGGGGCGCGGTGGATCATGACCGGGGTGTGTTTCTGGTTGTCCGAGCCCACATATTCCAGTTCGAAACGAATTGGCAAATTGTAGTCGACCTGGATGGTTCCCAGCTGCCACTGACGCCCCAAGGCGTCTTTTACCATAAAATCGAGCTTGGGACCGTAGAACGCAGCTTCGCCCTTTACGGCAACCGTGGACAGTCCCCTTTCGTCGGCGGCCTCCTGGATGGCTGCTTCGGCCTTTTCCCAGGCACTGTCTTCGCCAATGTATTTGGCCTTGTTTTCGGGATCGCGCAACGACACCTGGGCGGTATAATTCTCAAATCCCAACGATTTGAAAACGTGCAACACCAGGTCGATCACCTTCACGAACTCTTCCTTCACCTGGTCGGGACGGCAGAAAATGTGCGCATCGTCCTGGGTGAAGCCCCGCACGCGGGTGAGGCCGTGGAGCTCGCCGCTTTGTTCATAGCGATATACGGTGCCAAACTCCGCCAGGCGGACCGGCAGGTCGCGGTAGGAGCGCGGCTTGGTTCTATAGATCTCGCAGTGGTGCGGACAGTTCATCGGTTTCAGCAGGAACTCCTCCCCTTCGTCCGGCGTGTGGATGGGTTGGAAGGAGTCTTTGCCGTATTTCTCGTAGTGACCGGAAGTGACATACAGGGCCTTGCTTCCGATGTGCGGCGTTACCACGGGGTCGTAGCCGGCCTTGATCTGGGCTTTGCGCATGAATTGCTCCAGGCGCTCGCGCAGGATGGTTCCTTTGGGCAGCCACAACGGCAGGCCCATACCTACTCTTTCGGAGAAGGCAAACAGTTCCAATTCCTTGCCCAGCTTGCGGTGGTCGCGTTTCTTGGCTTCCTCGATCAGGTGCAGGTATTCCTCGAGCTCTTTAGCCTTGGGGAATGTAATGCCATAGATGCGGGTAAGCATCTTGTTGTTTTCGTTGTTGCGCCAGTAGGCTCCTGCCACATTAAGCAGCTTCACGGCTTTGATGAAGCCCGTGTTGGGAATATGCGGACCGATGCAGAGATCGGTGAAACCGCCTTGCTGATAGAAGGTGATCTTGCCATCCTCCAGACCGTTGATGATCTCGATTTTGTAGGGATCGCCTTTCTCGGTGAAATATTTGAGCGCATCAGCCTTCGTCACATCCTTGCGGACGTATTGGCTGTCGTGTTTGGCGAGCTCTTTCATTTTGGCTTCTACGGCGGCCAGATCATCGTCGCCGAAAGGTTTGCCATTCAGGTCGACATCATAATAAAAGCCGTTCTCGATGGCGGGACCAGTACCGAATTTCACACCGGGATACAGCGCTTCCAGGGCCTCGGCCAGCAAGTGGGCCGAAGAGTGCCAGAAGGTGGTCTTGCCACTTTTGTCGTTCCAGGTCAGTATTTTGATGGAGGCATCCGTGGTGATCGGGCGGGACAGATCCCATACCTCTCCGTTTACTTCGATGGCTAATGAGACACGCGCCAGTCCTTCGCTGATGCTGGACGCAATTTCGGAACCCTTAACGCCCTGGGGATATTCGCGGACGCTTCCGTCGGGAAGTGATATTTTTACATTCATGGACGTGAACTAAACTACAAAATTAATTCAGGTTGCAAATATGCAACATTAAAAGCTGGATTACGCAGGTTTTTGAGGAAAGCGGGATTTTATTTCCGCGCAGGCGGCCGGACCTTTTTCGTCTATGAAATCCGGTTACAACTGGAATTGAAAACTAATGAACACCCCGAATTTCCGCACGGGAACATTGGGTTGTTGCTGGTGATCCAGGTAGTTGAGCCGGTGGATGAAGTCGATGCGCAAAAACCGGAAGATGTTTTCCACACCATAGCCCAATTCCACATAGGGTCCCTTGTTGAAATAACCGACGGGCAATGTGGGTTCGCCCGACGGCGTGTAGGGTGCGATGAGCGCGCGGTTTCCCGGAGTCATCCCCCCATAAATCACATTAGCTGTGCCCAGCAGGCGCCATTTCAATTTCCGCAGCAAGGGAATGCGATTTAACAATAACCCCTCGAAAT
>CBIHQM010000339.1:0-7799 GCA_966211885.1 uncultured Chryseolinea sp. | reverse complement strand
TTATATCCCGACGAGAAGATGCTGTGTTTGGAGCCGGCAATGGAAACGATGTCCTTGTTTTGTTGGATCGCATTGCGATAGGTATCGAACTCACCCTGGTTGCTCACATAAGCGATGATGACACTCTTCTCGTTGAATCCCAGGTCGAAATTGTATTGGTATTTGGAGTTGGCGTAGAAGGCGATGGCGAAAATGATGGCGACGAGCGAAATCGCATACTGCAAGGCCAGCAGCGTGCGCGTGAAATAGTTTGTGCCTCCAAACTTCAGCTTACCTTTCAGGATGCTGACGGGCTCGAAGTTGCTGATATAAAATGCCGGGTAACTGCCCGCTACCAGGCCGGTGAAAAACAGGACGCTCGCCAGGAAAATGATAAACGCAGGATTGTCGAGATAATGCGAGGTGAGCTTCATCTCCGTCCACAAGGCATTCCACGACAGCAATAATACCTCACCCAGGAACAAGCCAACGATCAACGCGACAAAACAAACAAACATGGTTTCGCCGATGAATTGAATGATGAGTTGGCTGCGCACGCTGCCCATCACTTTGCGGATGCCGATCTCCTTCAGTCTTCGCGACGAAATGGCGATGGCGGTGTTGGTCATATTAAAACAGGCGATGAGCAAGGTCAGTAAGGCCATCATAATGGGGCTGATCACGGCGGCCTTCGGGCTGGACGGCCGGAGTCTCGACCACGTGTCGATGTCGCGATCGCGCTGGGCCATGCCCACAAAGGGATCGAGTACAAATTCTTTGATGATGAAATCTTCGCGGACCTTGTTGTTATTTTCCACGAAGGTTTGAAGTTGCTTTTGCACGGCCTCTACGCGGCTCGGGTCCTCGATCTGTACGAACAGCATGTCGCGGTTCTTCCAGTCGTTTTCGGTGACCTCCTTCACGTCGTCGAAGAAATTATCGAAGTGTGTGTAAGAATCTTCGGCGAAGCTGGAGCCGGCGGGTTGTTTTTTAAACACCCCTCCCACTTCCTTTTCCTTCAGGATGGCGCCGTCTACCTGGGTGAGCATTTTGCCTACCACGTCGGTGGATCCAAACAGTTTGATGGCCATCTCCTCGCTGAGCACCACCTTGGATTTATCTTTCAGGGCGGCAGGACTGCCATTGATAAATTCAAATGTGAACATGTCGAAGAGATCGGGGTCGGCATAGGCCAGCCCGGCGCGGAAAATATTGTCATCTACTTTAAAATCGGAATACGACCACCAAAGGCGCGTGACGTGTTTCACATCGGGCATATTTTGGCGAATGGCCGCCCCCAAGGGAATCGGGGCATGGCCGTAGAGGGTGCTTTGCTTTTGAAACTCACGGATGGAGCTCACACGGTAGATCGTTGGTGCATTGACGTGATGCGTGTTGAAACGCGCATCGAACTCCCAGTTGAAGTAGGCTACAATGCAGCAGGCAATCGCGATGCCCATCCCAAATACGTTGATGAAGATGAACAATTTGTTCTTCATCATGTTGCGAGTCGTGATGCGTAGGAAATTTTGGATCATGCGGGTTTTATTAGGTCGACAATAAGACTACAATCGTGCGCCACAGGTTGCACCCCTATGTCCAAGAAATATGCCATGACCCGATTCGTTCAAAAAACGTTCGTTTCAAGCATCGCCGACCGATCGATGTACGGAAGTGTACAGTGGTATGTCCGCCTTCACAAAAAAAAAATAGACCCCGGTGTTTCCACCGGGGTCTGTATGTTGCTTGAAGAAGGCAGCTTCTTCTGACCGCCACAATCGCGTGGCTGCCCTCTTTTGGGTGAGTGCTTAAATATGGAATTGCTCTTTGATGTTCTCCGTTACCACCTTACCGTCGAACAGGTTGATGATGCGGTGAGCATAGTTGGCATCGTAGGGCGAGTGAGTAACCATCACGATGGTGGTTCCTTCCTCGTTCAATTGCGAGAGGAGCTTCATCACTTCTTCGCCGTTGGCTGAGTCCAGGTTACCGGTAGGTTCATCGGCCAGGATCACTTTAGGTTTCGCTACGATGGCACGGGAGATGGCCACACGTTGTTGCTGACCACCCGACAGTTGTTGCGGGAAGTGGTTGCGGCGGTGCATGATGTTCATGCGCTCCAGCACTTCTTCCACGCGTTGTTTTCTTTCGGAAGCGGGCACTTTCATGTAGAGCAACGGCAGCTCCACGTTCTCGAATACGGTGAGCTCATCGATGAGGTTAAAGCTTTGGAACACGAAGCCGATGGAGCCTTTGCGCAGTTGCGCGCGCTGGCGCTCGGAGTACTTGGCCACTTCGTGTTCGCCGAAGTGATACTCGCCGCCGGACGGGTTGTCGAGCAAGCCCAGGATGTTCAGCAGCGTGGATTTACCGCAACCGGACGGACCCATAATGGCCACAAACTCACCTTCCTTAATATCGAGGTTGATATTGTTGAGGGCGGTGGTTTCTACTTCTTCAGTCGTGTAGACTTTTTCAAGGTTCTTAAGTTTGATCATGGCTGGTTATTTTCAGATGGATGGTTAATACTCGTTTTTGGTTTGACTAATTACTTCTTTTTATGACAAAGGTTACTTCGTTAGACTACAAATTGCCTTGAGTTGTTACCGTATTGTCTTGAATTGTTATTTATTCAAGGACCAATACTTCATTATTTCCAAAGTTCTCGTACGACGAGGTGATCACCTTGTCGCCCGGTTTCAGGCCTTCCAGCACTTCGAAGTTCTCGGTATTTTTCCGACCCAGTTTCACATCGCGGCGCACCGCTTTGTTCTCGCCATCCAACACAAATACCCAATTTCCGCCGGTATCTTTATAAAATCCGCCCACAGGCAACAACAGCTCTTCCGACGACTGGCCCAATTCTATCCGCAATCTGAGGGACTGACCGCGGCGAATTCCGGGGGGCACATCCCCTACAAAATCCATATCCACATCGAACCGTCCGTTTATGATGGTCGGATAAATATACATGATTTGCAGGCTATAATCCTTATTGTTGAACGTTGTTGTGGCGTGCAACCCGGTGGTGATGCGCGGCAAATACAATTCGTCAATGGGCACTTTCACTTTATAGCTTCCTACCACGTCCACTTGTCCGAGGCGCTGGCCGGGGTTCACGTTCTGGCCGGCGTCGAGCTGCGGGCGGGAAAGCTGACCATCCAGCGGGGCGCGAACCAGGAGGTTGTCGAGGATCTTGCCTACACCTTCCAGGCTTTGGATCATCTTGCTTTCGGAGAAGTTCATTTGCACCATCTGGCGTTTCCGGTCAATGGAGTCGTTCTTGTATACTTCGTATGTGATCTTTTTATTCTGGAGATAATATCTATAATCCGCTTGCGTCTTTTCAAACTCCTGCTTAGAGATCAGCTTTTTGTCAAAAAGTTGCTTCTGACGTTCGTACAGTGGTCCTGCAACTTGTAACTGGCTCTCAATGAGGGCCAACGTTTGCCGTTGCTGCAAGTCGTTCTGGTTCAATTGCAAGCGCGTTTCGCGCACGCGGTTGATACTTTCGTTCAAGTTCGCTTCCTGGGTTAAGACTGTAATTTCCCGGTTAAGGTTGCTTAGCTCCAAAATAACATCGCCAGCTTTCAGCATGGCACCGCTTTCGGCCACTACGCGTTTGATGGTACCCCCTTCGACAGCGTCCAAGTATACGGTGCGGCTGGGTTCCACCACGCCGGTTTGAGGAATGAACTCCTGGAACACACCCCGCTTCACATCGGAGATGGTGATCTTTTCCCTTTCGATCTTGAGGTGCGACCGCCTGTCGGCAAAAATAAACTGATAGCCAATAAATGCCACGAAAAGGGCAATGCCGCCATAAGTAGCGATACGTTTCACCGTCCAGGTCTTCTTCTTGATTTGCTTGTCCATTCTGTCTCTTTAAAATTTCAGGTTTACCGTGAAGGCATGCGGCGGCAGTAAAAATGCGCATGTCCGCTTCACGTCATGCTAGCCCCAATGCCAACAAGTGTGCCAACCGCTGGAAGTGCATTTTTAGCCCTGATTTCCATGTTCTGAAAAGCCATTTCTCGTTCACATATGAACGTGACTGTCCGGTTCCGAACGAAGAAACGGGCATAAAAGGGCTATTTTTGCTGAAATTGGCCAGAATTATGTTTCGGTATGGCCTTTGCCCATTAGCGGACAGCCGTGTTTGTTAATGATACAGTTTTTACGAGCCTAACCAACCAATTTGAATGGAACAGAAACAAGGAAAAATCCTCATTGTAGACGATAACGAAGATCTTCTGAAAGCCGCGAAGATGCACCTCAAACGGCATTTTGCCCAAGTCGACATCGAAAAGAACCCTGAGGCCTTGCCCGCCCTCATGAACAACGAGGATTATGATGTGATCCTGCTGGACATGAACTTCACCAAAGACGTGAGCAGCGGCAGCGAAGGCTATTATTGGCTTGAGCGCATCCTGCAGCAGGACCCTTCGGCCGTGGTGGTGCTCATCACCGCCTATGGCGACATTCAAATGGCCGTGAAAGCCATCAAAGCCGGCGCCACCGACTTTGTGCTCAAACCCTGGGAAAACGAAAAACTGCAAGCCACCCTCTATTCGGCCATGCGCCTCCGCGAGTCGCGCGACGTTATCGAGACCCTCAAGATCAAAAACCAGGAGATCAACCAGGTGCTCAACGACCGCTATAGCGAGATCATCGGTCAAAGCGCCACGATGCAGAAGATCTTCCAGACCATCGACCGGGTGGCTAAAACCGATGCCAATGTGCTCATCCTGGGCGAGAACGGCACGGGGAAAGAGCTGATCGCCCGCGCCATCCACCGGAATTCGTCGCGGAAGAACGAGAACTTTGCCAGCGTGGACCTGGGCTCCATCACGGAGACCCTATTCGAAAGCGAGCTGTTCGGGCATAAGAAAGGGTCGTTCACCGACGCCAAGGAAGACCGCGCCGGACGCTTCGAGCTGGCCAACAACGGCACGTTGTTCCTGGACGAGATCGGCAACCTGTCCATGCCGTTGCAAGCCAAATTGCTGACGGTGTTGCAAAACCGGAAAGTGAGCCGCGTGGGGTCTAACAAGGACACACCGATCGACATCCGGTTGATCTGCGCCACCAACATGCCGCTCTACGACATGGTGAAGGAGAATCGCTTCCGGCAGGATTTGTTGTACCGGATCAATACCATCGAAATTGAAATTCCCGCTTTACGCGAACGCTTTGAAGACATTCCGTTGCTGGCCAATCACTTTCTGAAACACTATGCGGCCAAATATGACAAGCCCGTGACGAAGATCAGTGAGGGGGCAATGTCGCGGATGCATAAGCATCCCTGGCCGGGAAATATTCGCGAGTTGCAGCACGCCATTGAGCGGGCGATCATTCTAAGTAGCAGCAACGTTTTGCAGCCGGAGGATTTTAATTTCACTACGGCTTCGGCTACGAAGGAGGATGGGCAGCTTAGCCTGGAGCAATACAATCTGGAAGAGGTCGAAAAACTGCTTATCCGTAAGGTCTTGAAGAAGTATAACGGGAATATCACGCAAGCCGCTTCGGAGCTGGGGTTGACGCGGTCGTCGTTGTATCGGAGATTGGAGAAGTATGGGTTGTGAGGTGTTGTGGGCGTTGTGTGAGGGGGTGTAGTGGCCTCGGTGTTTATACGATTTCGTTTTAGTTCGTCAGGAGTATATCCACTTTTTCCTGTGTCGAAATTCGGGATGTCTTGGACTTCGGGCGTAGATCTTTAAAAGGCTTGTGCCTGCGACATGACGCGGGACTTGCTTTCCACGACCGAAACCGTGAACTTGAAGCCGGATACTGAGAAAACGCGCTTACCATTGAACTTTGGATTTAATGACTTTAGAACCCGCGTCATCCTGCGGGTGATCTTGTTGGGCCTTACCATGGCTTTGTTTATGTACATGGTCACGCGGCCCAATATGCTCTTTGCCGCGTTGCTAACGGGGATCATTGTTATTCTCCAACTCACGGAGATCTTCCGCTTTGTGAGCCAGACCAACCGGAAGCTTACACGCTTCCTGGAGTCGGTGAAATATTCGGATTTTATTTCCGGGTTTGCGTCCGACAATAAACTGGGAAAATCCTTCAAGGACCTCAATATCGCGTTCAACGAAGTGCTCGAAGCTTTCCGCCGGGCGCGTTCTGAAAAAGAAGAGCACGGACAATATCTCAATACGGTGGTGCAACAGGTCCGCACTGGTATTCTTTCGTTCGACACCGAAGGCAACGTGCAATTGGTCAACGCCAATGCCAAGAAGTTCCTGGGCATCACCAATATCAAAAACATCCATGAGCTCATCCACATCAATCCAAAGCTCTATCACTCCATCAACAGCGTGGAATCGGGCAAGAGCGAGCTTTACAAGGGTAGCAATGAGCTTTACCTCACCATTCAGTCCACTGAACTGCGCATCCGCGGCACGGACGTGAAGCTGGTGACGCTGCAAAACATCCAGCCGGAATTGCAACAACAAGAACTGGAGGCCTGGCAAAACCTCACGCGTGTGTTGCGGCATGAGATCATGAACTCCATCACGCCTATTTCGTCGCTCACTTCCACCCTGCGCGAGATCCTGGATCACGACATGGAGAAGAAAGCCGATCACTATGAATTGCAACAGGAAGGCGCGGAAGATTTGCGCGAAGGCCTCAGCACGATCGAGAACAGAAGCCGTGGCCTGATCAAGTTCATCGACGCCTACCGGGAATACACCTCGCTTCCCAAACCCAAGATGGCCACCGTTCGCCTCAAAGACCTTCTCGAACACGTGGCTCAATTGATGAAGACGGAGTTGAAGAAAACGCATATCAACTTTCACTATTCCTGCTCATCGGAATACCTCACCATCCAGGCCGACGTGGAAATGATCGAGCAAGTGCTGATCAACCTTTTGAAGAACGCCATCGAGGCGCTGGCCGAAACCGAAAACCCGGTGTTGGAAATGACGGGGTTCTATGATGAGAACGCCGTGATCATACAAATCCGCGATAACGGCTCGGGCATTATCAAGGAAGCGTTGGAGCATATTTTTGTACCCTTCTACACCACGAAGCGGCAGGGCTCCGGCATCGGGTTGAGTCTTTCGCGACAGATCATGCAGATGCACAATGGTTCCATCACCGTTGTTTCTGAGCCTGATGTGGAAACGATTTTTACTTTGAGGTTTTAACCCGGCCTAAGGCATCATCGTCATGACCGCTTAATACAAGGCAAGCCTAGATACCATGGAATTTTTAATATTCAAGAAGTACAACGACAAGGAGAGCGCCGAAGCCCTGACCAACGCACTCCTGGCAAAGGGCATCGCATTTGAGATCGCCGAAGATTTGGGAAATCTTGACGTTCTCTACGGTGACAATCCTTCGGCGAAGTTTTACTATGTAAAAATCAAATCCGAGGATTTTCCAAAAGCAAATGCGCTCCTGCTGGATATTGGCAATACCGATTTAAACACCGTCGACAAAACACACTATCTTTTTGAGTTTACGGATGAAGAGCTTTTCGATCTCCTGAGCAAGCCCGATGAATGGAACGCACTCGACTATCAACTCGCAAAAAAAATATTAAGAGAACGGGGAAGAGAAGTAAATGATGAAGTTATTGAGTCGCTAAAAAAGCAACGCATCGTCGAACTTGCAAAGCCGGACGAAGGCAACCGCGTCTGGATTTTTATCGGCTATCTGTCGGCCCTGCTCGGGGGACTCTTCGGCATCATTGTGGGATGGCACTTGTTTACTTACAAAAAGACTTTACCCGATGGTCAACGGGTCTACGAATACGCGGAAAAAGACAGGCGGCATGGCCGGCGTATTTTTTACCTGGGTAT
>CBIHQM010000338.1:0-7826 GCA_966211885.1 uncultured Chryseolinea sp. | reverse complement strand
TGGTGATTCAGTGGAACGATACGATCATACAACCGCTAAAAGAATTTGCGGCCATCGCGTCGCTGTTGAGACGCGCCGAGCGTGGCATCAAATTCGATGACGCGTTTGCCCGTCGCGTAAAAAGCAAGATGCACGAAATCATCGACAGCAAGGGTGTGAACCGCTACCTGCAGCTGCTCGCGTTGCTGGAAGAATTGACGCATCAAAAAAAGATCGCATTCCTCTCCACACCCGATCACACCTTCACCCTTTCACACGACGTGCACGACCGGTTAAAATGCGTACAGGAATACGTGCACGAAAACTACACACGCCGCATCACCCTTGCCGAGATGGCCTCCCAGGTTTCCATGACGGAACAATCGTTCTCGCGTTTCTTTAGCAATGCCATGCGAAAGCCATTCTTCAGCTATCTGAACGAGTACCGCATCCAGGTGGCCGCCCGGCTTTTAGCGGAGGGCTCCACGCCGGTGGCGCAAGTGGGATATGGTACCGGTTTTGAAAGTCTTCCTTTTTTTTACCGGCAGTTTAAAAAATACAAGAACACGTCGCCGCTGCAATTCAGAAAACTACAAATGCCCGGTCCATCCTAGGAGACGCGAAGCATCAACCTAAGCCAACCTACACACCCTGCCGCATTCGACCCTGCTGATTGTCGCTTTCATACAGCTTTTGTTTCTCTTTGTTTGGCTAGCTTGTCATACATCAAAAAATCCACAGACCATGGCAAAGACTATGAAAAGCCCACCCGCCGAAAGCATCGATGCCTACATCGCTGACTTTCCGGAGAACATTCAGAAAATTCTGAAGACCCTACGGGCCGCCATTCGCAAGGCCGCTCCCAAGGCAGAGGAAACCATAAAATATGCAATGCCCACTTTTACCCTCGATGGGAACCTCATCCATTTTGCGGCGTATCAAAAACATATTGGAATATACCCTGTGCCCACGGGTGTGCAGGGTTGGGATGAGGCACTGGCGCCTTATGTCAGCGGCAAAGGCTCTTTGCAACTTCCCTTGGATAAGCCATTGCCTTTAACGCTAATTGATAAGATTGTAAAATTCAATGCAAAACGCAATGCCGAGAAAATGAAGGCTAAAAAGAAATAGCGGAAGCGAATGCTGCTTCGTGCAGGCTCGCTTCCGCTATTTAATATTCCGTTCTAAAAAATCAGGATTGCAATGTAGTCTCGCGAACCTCGACTTTTTCAGGCTGCGCGACAGCGGCGACGGCAGTGCCGCGTCCCCACTTTATTCCACTCCAGATGCGTTCATGGACATAGAAGAACGCCACTTTCGTAAATACTTCGAAGCCGCCGATCTTGAGTGCGTCGAGAGGAACACCGGTGATGAAATACGCGATGAACATCGTGTCCAACGTACCCACTGCCCGCCACGAGATGCCTTTCAGCAAGCTGCGCAAGTGTGAAGGTTTTTTGTCGCGGGTGCGGGCGAAGGAAGTGGTGTTCCAGATGCGTTCGTGGAGGTAGTATAAAAAGACTTTCGTGAACACTTCCGTGAACCCGATCTTGAGCGCGTTGCCGATGTTTCCCGTGACGATAAAGGAAAGGATGATGGTGTCGATGGTGCCCACGACCCGCCAACTAATACCCTTCACGAGACTCCTCGCGTGGCTGTCCAACGTATTCCGGTTTGTTAAAAACATGTTCTAAAGTCTATTTTTATTATTTACTCTATCGAATTAGTAGCACATCAGGCACAAACATTGACCGCGGGTTATTCATTTTCTTCAAAAATTGCGGGAAATGCAGGTTTTCTGCGTCTAGGAGCCCTAAAGGTAAGACCGCTCCGGCCAGAAACCAAAGGTCAGAACACCCAATCTCAGAATAAATGTCACTAGCTAACGCCCGTTATTCTTGGATTTCTTTGCCTGCCGGCGCGAAGGAGGGCGGTTAAAAAAGTACAGGCCCACCCTACTCCGTGCGAATAGACTTCACCGGATCGGCCGAAGCCGCGCGAAACGAATGGTACCACGTGGTCAGCCAGGCAATCACCAAAACCAGGAGCCCCGCTGCAGCATAGATCATAAGTCCAATATCAACTTTGTAGGTAAAGCTCTCCAACCACCACTGCACGCCAACCCAAGCCAACGGCGCGGCAACAACAAAAGAAATCACGATCAGTTTCGTGAACTCACCCGACAACAAAAAGACAATGCTGGCCACCGAGGCACCCAAAACTTTCCGGATGCCGATCTCCTTTGTACGCTGTTGCGAAGTGTAGGCGGTCAGTGCGAACAACCCGATGCAGGCGATGATCACGGCAAAGGCAGCAAAGATGCCAAACAATTTTGCGAGGCGCTGTTCTCCGGCATACATCCGCCCGTATTCCTGGTCGAGAAAAGAATATTGAAAGGGCTGGCCTGGCGCCATGCGTTTCCATGTGGCTTCCAGTCCCGCAATGACTGGCCTCGGATCTCCATCAAACCGAATGCTGACAAAACCGTCGCTCTTGCCCAGGAAAAGTGCCAGCGGGCCGATGTTCTCTTTTAGTGATGAGAAATGAAAATCGTCCACGACGCCGATCACGGTATAGAATACGGGGTGATCAAAATCCGGAACACGGCCGCCTCCAAAGGTAGCGATGCGTTTGCCGATGGGATCGGGCCCCAGGCCAAAGCGATCGGCACCGGTTTTATTCAAGACCACCGCAGCCGAGTCGGATGGGAAGTCTTCTGAAAAACCTCTTCCATCCACTACATCCAGGCCTAGCGTTGTAATGTAGTCAAAATCCACACTCCATTGTTGGATGTTGACCAGGTTGTCGGACGAGGGCTGGCTCCCTTCTTTCCAAAATGTGCGATCGCGCCGGGGAAAATCCGAACCGCCTTCGACGGGAATAAATCCCGACACGGTCGTGCTGCGAACGGCCGGAATCTTCGCTGCCTCTGTTTTGTATACGCCGCTATTGGGACGAAGGGCATAAGCATCTTTCACCAGCAAGACATGATCCTTTTCGAAACCCAGTTTCTTGTTTTGGATATACGCCACCTGTTGATTGACCGTGAAGGCGCCCACCATAAGCAAAATAGAAACTACAAATTGAAACACCACCAGTCCGCTGCGCAGAACACTGTTGGAGCCTAAGGACGTTTGTCCCTTCAAAACACTCACCGGTTTAAAGCCCGACAAGACAAAGGAAGGATATGCCCCAGCCAGGAGACTCACCACGCACGTGGCTACACTTAGCGCCGCATAGAACCACGGTTCTGTTAGTGGAAGCTGTAGTGGTTTCTGCAGAATGTTGGAGAACAGGGTCGTCAGCAATTGCGCCAGGCCGATGGCCACTGTGAACCCCGCTCCGGTGATGATGAACGACTCCAGCAAAAATTGTCTGACCAAATGCCCACGCTGTGACCCCAGCACTTTCCGGATGCCGACTTCCTTTGCGCGCTGTGTGGACTGCGCGGTCGCCAGGTTCATAAAATTGATGCAAGCGATGATGAGTACAAATACCGCCACGGTAAAAAACAAATAGACATAGGTGATGTCGCCGTTTGTTTCCAACTCACCGCGCAGCTGTGAATGCAAATGAATGTCGAGCAGGGGCATCAGTTCAAGCCTTGCAAAATCCCCGCCTTTCGAGGGGCCGTTATACTTCTCTACGAACGCGGGAAGTTTAGCTTCCAGGCTATGCACATCGGCTCCAGGCCGGAGCAGGATATAGCTGTTGAAGTTATTGTTTGAAAATCCATTAAACCTTGCCTCGCGAGCTGCGGGCCAATCGCCCGCCAAAGAAATGAGCATGTCGGCATGGAAGTGGGACGCCGCTGGAAGGTCTTCAAAAACGGCGGTGACCTGCGTGTGGATCCGGTTGTCGAGAACAAGTGATTTTCCCAGGGCGCCGGCGTTGCCAAAGTATTTCACGGCCGTGCGCTTGCTGATCGCCACACCGTAAGGATCAGCCAAGGCCTTGTTGGCGTTGCCTTCGAGGACATGTATTGAAAAAACTTTAAAGACTGTGCTGTCGGTCCATAGCACATGATATTCTTTGATACTCTCTTTTGCCTCGGCTGCTCTGACCAGATATGTGCCGTAGTCCAGGAACCGTGTGGTCGATTCAATCTCTGGAAATTCTTGTTGCAAGGTACTGGCGGCCATCGCCGGTGTGGTGGCCATGTGCGCATGATTCTCGCCGAAACGATGCTCAAGGTTCAGCCGGTAAATGCGGTCGGCTTTTGCATGGTAACGGTCATAGCTCCGTTCGTGGGCGATGAACAATAAGATCATCAGACCCACTGCGCCGGAAATGGCAAGGCCGCCGATGTTCACCGCGGCATAGCTTTTATTTCTAACCAGGTTGCGGAATCCGATCTTCAAATAACTGAGCAGCATGGCGGTTTGCGCCGACGCGCCCGAATAGGGATGAACCGCCGCTCGTTCCTTTCTTCGTCGCAAGGCGTAAGAAAAAATCAGTGACAGCACGTGTTGCCAATACTTCCATTGGGCGCGCCGCACCGACATCTTTTCCAGGTTTCTAAAAAATAATTCTTCCAGGTCGCCGTGCAGGTCTTCGACGGACGCGTTGTTACCATACCACTCAAAAAGCCGGTTGGCCAGGCGTGGGGGTTTAACGGAGGGTTTTGTTTTCATTTGGCGAGCGTGAGGGTGGCTTTTGAAAGTTTCCAAAGTTCATCGCGTAGCGCCTTGATCTCGTGCAACGCGACCTTTCCCAGGTGGGTGAGTTCGAAGAATCGCTTTCGTCTCCCACCCCGCTCTTGCGTGGGCTCACCGAGCCATGACCGGATAAATTTTTTTTCTTCCAACCGCGTGATGGTGGAATGCAGCGCTCCCAGGCTGATGTCGCGATCAGCACGCATTTCAATGTCTTCTTTGATCGCGACGCCATAAGCATTTTCGCCCAGGCTTGCGATGGTGAGCAATACCAGCTCTTCAAATTCGCCGATGTAGCCTTTCATTCACTACTTTGGTTTTCTTGTAACCAAAGCTAATGATATGTTTCTACTTTTAAGATATAATAAGATACTTTTATTTCATAAGTCAAAAAAGGGCCCGGCCGCTATATATACTTCATCCATCCTATTTCCGGATGATCGGCCTTATACCGGGCATACCACCGGCAGATATAATACAAGATCACCACATCGATAGCCCATACCAAATACAACAACGGCAGACCCCAGCGCTGATCTTCGGCCATCCCCACAAACGGCGCATTCGTATACCAGTCCTGGTGTATCGCTCCGTACAACAATAGATTCACGATGAACGCAGAGAGATGGATCAATAGCAAATGCAGGAGATAATAAAACATCGGTACGCGCCCGATGATCTTCACCGCGTCGGCCAAACGGCCGCGTGTTTTTTCGGCCCAGGGTACAAGCGCGATGATGGGGCCGAGGGTCATGAGCAGGAAGAGTTGAGAAGGCGGATATTTTTTTTGGCCGAGCAACCGGAATAGGAAAGGCGTGGTGTCATCCGGAGGTATGTTTATCGAAGCCATGATGATCGCTCCGACGAGAAAAAGAACCACCGCTCCTAGGCCTATGCGCAAACAGAGCTTTTTTACTTCAGCCGATGGTCTCAGCAGCAATTTTCCAAAACCGTATCCCGCCATCATCACCCCAATCCAAGGGATGATCACATAGAAAATGCTGAGGCCAAATGGTTTGTCCATGCCCGATGTTCCGGAGAGGTTTCCGGCGCCGGACAATCCTTCCATGGCCGGTGGATAGAAGAAGCCCCAGACCTTTGCTACGGACCCTTGCAGGGAAGCCGGAAAAAGCTGCGGCACAAACTGAAAAATTTGTTGACCGAAAATGATCACGAGTCCTACTATCCCCAGCGTCGACGGACGGAGCCCGACAAAGGCGGCCATCAACACCATGCACCATCCCAGCATCCAGATCACACCGGTGAAAGTGAAGGTGGCGTAGTCAAAATTGAACATCCAGAAGAAACGGATCACTGTCATTTCCAACAACACCAGCAGCAGGCCGCGGGTTAATAAGAATCTTGCCACGGCTCCTTTGTCGCCTGTTTTTTGAAAATACAGGAACGCGCTGGTGCCGGCGAAGAAAACAAACGTCGGTGCACAGTAATGGGTGATCCAACGGGTAAAGAAAACATCGGCGGTTGGCCCCCCGGCGGGAATGCCGGAATAGACGCGCACGTGGTCGATTGCCATAATGATCATGACCGCACCTCGCAAAAGGTCTACCGATTGTATGCGAGAGGCTCCGCCGATGTTTGGAGAGGAATTCATAGAGAGGGCTGGGTTGGGCTCCTGTTTACCTAAGATACTATTATCTTCTCTTATTTTTATGCGCTGGTGGTCGGATCCATAATACTTCTTACTTCGGATACTTTGTCGGCGGGAAAGCCTCCCTGGCGGGCGTGCTCCAAAACCGTTTCGCGGTCGGGTGCGATGTGGACACAATACAGTTTGTTATCGGTCACGAAGGTTTGGATCCAGTGGTACTGTGCCTCCAGGTTGTCCACGACCTCACACGACTTCGTGGCAATGGACTTCAATTCGGAGGGAGTGAGTTTGCCGGCTCCCGGCAGCTCGCGTTCGATGATGAATTTTTTCATGCAGAGAATTTGTTTTAATTTCTCTGCAAGCTGGTTTAGGATGGGCGTTTGTGCGCCAGGAGGATTCCCTATTTTACCTTTCCGGGATCCCCTATTTTAAGATCCCCAACTTCTGCGCCTCCAGCACCGCCTTGGCGCGCGAGGTCACTTCCAGCTTCGAAAGGATGGCCGAGATATGATGGTCCACGGTTTTGGGTGAGATGAACAATTTGTCGGCTATCTCTTTGTTGGGTGCGCCGCCTTGCAACAGGTTCAGGATCTCGATCTGGCGGCCGGTGAGTTGGGCGGGATTGTTTCGCGTGCTTTCGCGCGGCCCTCTCGGAATGTTTCGCATGCCCAGCCCCTTTAATTTCAGCTTTAGCATTTCGCTGGTGGCGGTAGCGCCCATTTCATCGAGCAAGAGGATGCCTTGCTTTTGATGTTTCTCGTCGCCGCCCAACAGTGCCAGCGCGTGTTCATAGCGGCACCCGGTTTCCTCCCATTGTTCTGCGGCAGCTTTCCAGTCGCCCTCCATTTCTAAACGGAAGGGACCAACATAATCGATGTTACCCGTCAACGGCAGTCCGCATTTGTGCATCCAGTACGCCAGTGCGGTATAATGCCAGGAAGTGTCCTTTTGAAAGAACAAGGATTCTTCTACGCCTTTCAATTCTTCCAGGGGAAGAGGCTCCCCGGTGATCCAGCTAAATTCCATTGCGGCGGTCAGCACAGGAACGATGCGTTGGGCTTCGCTGGTTTGGGGGGCAATTCGTTTTCCCTCCTCAATCAATTGTCGCGCTTCTTCAAACTCTCCTCGCCTTGTCTTCAGGCGCGCCAGGGTAACGATGGCGCCGATCTTTGTGGTGATCGGCTGAAGAGCATTGCTCAGTAACGATAGGGCCAATGCTTCGGCTTCAGGCCAGGCGCCCGTATCCAACAGGATCTTCACCCTTTCGCTCTCCATATAATACGACCACGATTTCAAGTCGCGCTCTTCACAGTACTTTAGTCCCTCATCAAAAAATGTGGTAGCTTTTTTATACTGCCGGATCAACACATAAGAATAAGAGAGATTGGTATAGGCCCGGGCCGCGTGTTCGTGCAAGCCGTTCTTTAACGCAATGGCCAGGCTCTCCTGGAGTTTGGCTGCTCCTTCTGTTGCATCGCCACTAAATTTTATTTGTACCGCGCCCACATTGTTGAGGGCATGCGAAAGGATCTCCTGGTCGTCCATGCGCTGTGCCAGGTCGATGGCTTTGTTTCCCCAGAGCA
>CBIHQM010000337.1:0-7834 GCA_966211885.1 uncultured Chryseolinea sp. | reverse complement strand
GCCCTTGTTGGTGTTCTTCACCAACAAGAATCCTTCTACTCAACACTCCCGAAGCAAACAACGCCTTTCCAATCCTTCCAAAAGAAGGAAGCAAAAGGGGACGTATATGATTTATTGATCCCTGCCGTCAAATCTTGTTGGTGAAGAACACCAACAAGGGCGATGAGATTCTTTGCGCGCCGAAGCTTTAGCGAAGGTGAGGCGGTTCAAAACTTCACACCCTCCACACTCAATACTGATGAAAAGAATCCGACACAAACGCAAGCACTGTCGGCAATGCTGTCCTCCAGTACGTCCACGTATGACCACCGTCATGAATGCGAAACTCGTGCGGAATTTCCTTCTTGCGCATGGCGATGTGCACTAACGAGTTGCCTTCAAATAAAAAGTCATCATCGCCAATATCGATATACCAACGGACGGCTTTCTTCTGATCGTCGGGCATGGCTTTGATCAACTCCAATACACTTTGTCGCTTGTAGTAGGCTTCGATCTCGGCAGTCGTACCATTTAGATTATTCCGCTGCTCCAGATAAGCTTTCGTATCCTCCAGCGTCAACGGACCGGTTGCGGCGCTCAATGGGCAGGCTGCTGCAAAAAGCTCCGGGTGGTGTAGGGCGTAGGTGAACGATCCTCCCCCTCCCATCGACAAACCCGCTACCGCGCGGTAGTGTTTGTCTTTTTTTATGCGATAGGTCTTCTCCACATACGGCATCAATTCCTGGAAAAAGAAATCCTCATAACGCCACTCATTTTTCACGTCGTTGGCATAGCCGCGCTGGCCTGTGTTGGCATCGGGCATGACGATGATCATGGGTGTGGCCTTGCCATCGGCGATGGCTTTGTCGGTGATATTTTGCACTTCACCGAATTGGACCCATCCCGTTTGATCGTCGCCGCCACCGTGCAGGAGGTATAGCACGGGGTAGCTGCGTTGGGATGATTCATAATCGGGGGGAAGGTAGATGGCAAACTTGCGATCGCCCTTCAGGATCTTGCTGGGGAACGAAAGATTATCAAACACTTTGCCGGACTGTGCCTGGAGCACCGTCGGCAGCAGGGCCAACAGGTAAAGGAGTTTTTTCATAGTGAGCTGGTTTATGGAACGGAATATGCGCAACCGCCTTGGGTCATACAACGCCAAAGGTTATGAACGGCACATTACAACGTCATCTCCCAGCCCTTTTGATATTCCCGCTTCCACAGTTGCAATGCTTTGGGATTGTCTTTGATGTGTCCGTTGGACGGGTCACAGTACAACGTACCACCCGTGCGATACGCGATGTTGCCCAACTGCGGCAGCAACGTCGATTTATGACCTTCGGAAATCGGTGCGTTCAGTTTCGCTTTGCCCCGGACACTTTCAACGAAATTGAGCAAGTGCATGCCGTCCAGTCGCTCGCCCATGCCCATGGTGTTCACCATGTCGGCTTGTTGCAGGTCCGTCTTCACCTCTTTGACGAGTTTGTTTTCGGGATCATAAATCTTGTAGTCGTCCCCACCGGGAATGATCATCGTTCCCTTTTCGCCATAGAAGATCACGCCGCGGCCAACGCCTTCCACGGGAAAGTTATTGCAGCTGCGTCCCTCCCAGGTCATCGCCGTGTTGTTGGCAAATTCGAAGGTGATGGTTTGCGTATCGGGTGTTTCCCAGTCGTCCTTATAAGCAAAACGGCCACCGCCCGACACCACTTTCGTGGGATAGTCCACGCCAAGACCCCAGCGCATCACATCGATCTCGTGGGTGCCGTTGTTGAGCGCTTCGCCGGTGCCCCAGTTCCAGAACCAATGCCAGTTGTAGTGCACGAGATTGTCTTTGTAAGGCTTGCGGGGTGCGGGGCCTTGCCAGAGTTCGAAGTCCAACGTGGCGGGTACAGGCACGACCTTTCCCACACCGATCGGTTTTCTGCCGTTGGCATACCATCCCTTGGCAAAATAGACACGGCCGATCGCCCCATCATGCAACGCCTGCATGGCTTCCATCACCTTGGGAAACGAACGACGCTGGCTGCCCATCTGTACGAGCTTGTTATATTTTGCCGCACCGGCCACCAACATCTCGCCTTCGGCTGGATTGTGTGCGCAGGGTTTTTCCACATACACATTCTTGCCGGCCTTCAGGGCAAGCATCGCCGCGGGCGCATGCCAATGGTCGGGCGCTGCAATGACGACGGCGTCAACATCCTTTATCTCCAGAAGCTTACGAAGGTCTTTTATGCCCTGGGGCTTTTTGCCGGAGATCTTTTCGATCTCGGCTTGGGTTTTGGCGATCACGTTGTCGTCTACGTCACAGATGTAGGCCACATCCACGTTGGGCAATTTGGCCAGCATGGTGGATAGTGCCAGGCCGCGGCTGTTGGTGCCGATCATGCCGATCACCACTTTGTCGGCGGGTGATCCTTGGAAACTAAAGACACTGGGGGCTATGAACAAACCGGCCCCGGCGAGGGTGGTTTGTTTGAGGAATTGTCGGCGGTTGGTCATGGTGGGATGTGTTTTAAATTTGATGTTGGTTATTGGTGTGAACACCGAATAAGGCGAAAATTTTAATCTTGGCTCGCCCAAATCTTGTTGGTGAAGAACACCAACAAGGGCGGGTGGGCGAGTAGCCTATCCTTTCAATAGATAAGGGTCGAGTATCTTTTGCCAGATCACATAGCCTTTGCTGTTCATGTGCAGCATGTCTTCCCGGAACAAGTCCTTCAGGGGAAGACCATCCTTGCCCAGCATCGCGTCGTAGATATTTACAAAGGATGCGTGTTTGTCCTTCTTTAAGTATTGACGTATCAGTTTGTTCGCCTCCACTACAACGGGTTGAAATTTTTGCCGGCTCGGGCTGGGTTTTATCGAAACGAATACCACGGACACATCTCCCAATGTGCTGCGGATGTCCGTAAACAATTGTTGGAAACGCTTCAGCACCATCTTGGCGGTGACGGTGTCGGAGGCCGCAATGTCATTTTCGCCGCAATAAATCACGATCTGTTTGGGTTGATAGGGAAAGATGATGTCTTTCTCATAGCGGATCACATCCGGCAACGACGAACCGCCAAAGCCCCGGTTCAGGATGGTGCGGCCCGGAAAATAGGTTTGTACGTCTTGCCATATGGTGAACGACGAACTTCCCACAAACAGGATCGGACGCGCCGGCGGAGCACTCAGGCTATCTTTTTTCTTGAACGCAACGATATCGTCGTGGAAAGGCTGGGCAAAAACAAAAGTCGTCAGGAGGAGTACGTGTGCCAGCAGGGCTACTATTTTTTTCATGGGCGAAGCATAGGGGTTTATCCGTAATGAAGGTAGTGCATTCGCCACACGTTTGCGAAAAAATTATGCAAACGGTTCCTCGTCGCGCTTTCAGAAACAGGATTAACCCTTACTTTTACCTTTATACGTATTCATTTAAAAATACCCCTTCATGAAACTATACGTTCTTCTCTGCTTCCTGCTCCTCTCCGCGGTCTGCGTTGCACAAAAAGAAGTCGCCTTCACGTTGGACGATGTGCCCAACGCGGGGCTCTACAAGCAAGACGGCTTCCGTTCTCGTCTGCTTGAAAAGATCGATGCGCTCGCCTTGCCAGTGGCCATCTTTAGCAATGAAGCCAACCTGTATAACACCGAGTTCGCGGCCGAGAATTTCAAAGGGCTGGAGAAATGGATCCTGAACAAAAATATCACCGCGGGCAACCACACGTTCAACCACATCGGCTACACCGCTTCCGGCGCTACGACGTTCGAGGAAAGCGTGTTGAAGGGCGAGGTTATTACGGCAAATGTTTTGAAGCGCCAGGGGAAGACGCTGAAGTATTTTCGTTTTCCGTTCAACGACATGGGACCCGACAGCGCGGCACATCACCACATGCGGGCTTTCCTGGAAAACAAAGGCTATACACTGACACCCTTCACCATCGAAAACTCCGACTGGGCCTACAGCGCTTTGTACGAAGATGCTTTGCGACACAACGACAAGGCCAAAGCCCAGCAAATCGGCTCAACCTACGTCAGCACCACGTTAGCGCTGTTCGATTATTTTGAGATCCTCTGCCAGCAAAGATTCGGACGCCCCATCAAACATATCTATCTCTGCCACGACAACGCCCTCAACACCGACTACCTGCAAGCGTTAGTGGAAGGCCTGCGCAAAAAAGGCTACACCTTCATCACCCTGGACAAAGCCCTTCAGGACGACGTGTATAAACAACCTGACCATTATTTTGGAAGCGCCGGTTTCAGCTGGATCTATCGCTGGGAACCCGACGTAGAAAAACGCAAAGCCCTGCTCCGGGTCGAGCCCGAAAATGCAGAGCTTGTCAAAGCCTACGAGGCGTTGCAAAAGAAAAAGTAAAACCCATACGCGGCACCGACGGCTCAACCCGCATTCGCCACCACGCGCGTCAACTGCTCGATGCGGCCGGCGCCGGCAACGGAATAGTTGGTGAACACCGGATTGTTCGTATACCACAACACGGCCTCGTCCTGAATGTTGGCGCGGCTGATCACCTTGGTGGGCCCCAGGATAATCTCCGACTTGCCCTTCACGGCAATGAAAACCGCTTCCTTGCATTCCAGCTTGCTGAAGTCCAGCACACAGTTGCCATTCACATAATCGATCACAAGCCGGCGACAGGAACCGTGAAACGTGATGCACCCATCGCCCACCACCTGGAAGGTGACAGAGCTACGGACGCAATAGATCATTCCGCCCAGGTCAAACGAACCCTTCGCGATGAATTCCACATCGCCAAAATTGCCGATCAGCAAGGAGTCATTTTTGTGAACGCCATCGAATTGTATTTTCCTTGTGGGTAGTGGTTGTTGTTTTATGCGCATACAAACAGAGTTAAAAAAGTTATTCTCAAACTTGTCCTGCAACTTTTGAAGCCGGGACGCTCCCCTTTAGAGCATCCCGCTTCAAATCGAATAAGAGATTTAGTCTTATTCTGTTTTCTGTTTTACACCTTTACTCGTGTTACTTAGTAACAATCGTAACCGTGTTTGTGTTGGTCTTGCCGTCTACGGCAAGCGTAATGTCATATTTGCCTTCGGTAGCAACATAAAAGTTATGGTATTCCTTGCCAGCGGCGACGGCGTCTTTCACCTTGCCATCGGTAATGGCGGAACCGTTGGAGGTGGCCATGCTGAAGTCGACCAGGTAAGATCCCTCCCATTTTGCATTTTCCAGGAATACGAATTCACGGTCGCCAATAAGGCTTACATCTGTCCATTTCCAGGTGTAGATCGTTCCGGCCTTGGTCGGAGTCTTCAGGTCATAGCCATTGTCCCAGTTGGCTTCGGTGTCGCCAACTTTGTAGGCGTTTCCGAACAAGCCCATTTTTGTGGCGCTGAAATCGGTGAGCTTGCTTTCGGTCCAGGTGTCGCTCGCGGCTGTGTATTTTAGTTTCACGAGGATATTGCCGCCCGCATGATTCGGTATGTTGTCGAGGAAAAAGCCAAGATCGTTCTTGCCCGAAGCCCAGGCCGCCGCATAGTCTGCCACTCCGAGGCTCGACATCACGGTAGTCACGCCATCTTCATTGTAGGCATGCCAGCCGTCGTTGAAACGGTAACGATACCCTGCGGCAGCTTTCAACTTGACCGTGCTTTCGAATACCGAGGAATCTTTCGACACGGATTTTTGAGTGAGGCTGGTTGCCGTCGCCCAATCGCCTGGCGTGGCATCGCCAATCATGTTGGCCTTCACGCGCATGATCACGAAATTCTTGTTTTTGATGTCGACATAAGCGTAGTACAATCCTTCGTCACTCACCGCGATCTCGGTAGCATCGGCCACCAGCGTTCCATGGATCACCACATCGTTGATGGGCACATTTTCGATGTCGGTTCCCAATTCTTTCTTGCCGCCGTTTTCAGCGCCATAGATGGTGCCCACGCCGCTTACCACTTCGGCGACTTTGATCTTGGAGCCGGCGCCGATGTACATGAATTTGCCGTATACGCCGTCTTGCGATTCCACATGCGGTACCTTGCCGGGATCAAGTTGTGCCACGTTCATGCGGGCAGCCGGTTCCACGGCAGAGGCAGCAACCGTGTTGGTGCCATAAATGTAGACGCCATCCAGCTTGGGGATCAGCTCTTCCGGCTCGGCGTCGTCTTTGCTACACGACACGATGATGAACGGGAGGGCCAGCGTCAGCATCAGTAAAAGTCTTAGGGATAATTTTTTCATAGGTGTTCAGTTTTTAGTTGATCATTAAGGTTCAAATCATTGCTATTGCGGTACTATTTTATTCCAGCGAATCCAACAACGTTCGCGCCTGATCCACTTCCAGGTTCACGAGGTGTTGAAAGGTCTGCTTCAGCGTGGCCAGCGCGGGTGGGTTGCCTTTGTATTTTATTTTTTTCAGATAGTAGGAATACACCAGCTCCAGCTCGGCTTTTGTATACGACACGCCGGTGAACGTCTGAAGGATCTCCAGGCATTTGAATTGATCCTCCACCGTGGGCTCGAGGATGGTGCCTTCGCCAAAGTCATTCCAGGTTACCAGTTGCAAATATTTCAGATCGTACTCGGCAGCTTTGTTCAATGTGTTTTGCAGGGTTTGCCCGTTGTTGAAGTCGACGTAACCATAGCTGGTACCCGTGCCACCCTCGGCATAGAAATCGTGGAAGCGCGGATATGCCGACCCGAGTTTCAATTTTCCACCTGCTGCTTTCCCGTAGAAAGTCGTGAGCTGACTGAGCGATACATTGAAGTCCACCCACGAAAATTCTCCGCCTCCCGTCGAACCGGTGAGCGATGCATGATCCCACAAGGGCAGAAACACCGGCGCTTGCGTGTCTTTAAAAATTTCGGTCCACTGACTGGCGGTTTTAAAATACCGGGGACCAAACGTGAGCAACAAAGGCTTTCCATCGATGGCGATGTGGTTCTTTTTTGGATAGTAGTTGTCGTTGAGATATTTCATGTCGGCCTGCGCCGCCTCCACCGCGGTGAGGTTTGTCTTGGCTTCCACATTCTGCGCGGTATAATCTTCATACACCACCCCAAACTGAAGCCCGACGCTGTCCAACTCCGTCACCACCGCATGGGTGGCGGTGGCGTTCACCTTATAGTCGTAGACACTGTGCGTGCCATACCAATCGATCAGCAGCCCATCGACACCGGCATATTTCATCAGCAGCAAATGATAATCGATCACATCCTTGTCGCGCGAGTCATAGGGCCCGATGAGCGGATAATAGTGCGAGGCAATCTGGCGTTGACCGTTGGCGTCGACGATATCGGGATTCTTGTTGGCCATCGTCCAGTGCGAGCCCCAATAACCAGCAAAGGGCTTGCTTTGGAACCAGGGCATGTAGTGCATGTACACTTTCATGCTGTTGGTTTTCTGGACCGGGGGTGGTCCCGTCACTTCTTCTTCCGGTTCGGGATCGGACGAGCTGCAGGAAACCAGCACGGCCATCACAAGGCTTGTCGTGAAGAGCACGTGGCGCAGGGAGTGTCTATATTTTTTTATGCTTTTCGTCATGCTTCGCGATCTCAGTAACCGGTGCTGGGCACCATTTTAGTATTGTTGTCCACTTCTTGCAGCGGTATGGGGTAGTAATAGTCCTTGGCGTTGTACACGATCACACCTTGCGTCTTATTCAGCGTGTTGTACTTGGTCACTTCCTGCTCCACGATCTTCCAGCGCACGATGTCGTACCAGCGATGGCCTTCCCCAAAAAGTTCGCGGAACCGTTCCTCGCGGATGGAATCCCGGAGTTGCGTCCCTCCTAACCCAACGTAGTCCACGGTGGGCTCCGAGGCCTCGGGTGAAAAACCATAGGCGCGGCGGCGCACTTTGTTCATGTACTCGGAAGCCTGGGCGTC
>CBIHQM010000336.1:0-7889 GCA_966211885.1 uncultured Chryseolinea sp. | reverse complement strand
CTATTGCGATGAGATCAAAGGGATCGTAGAGTCCTGTGGCCTGCAGATCACCGAACTTTACACACACTTGCAGGGCCAATTGGTGGCCGTGCACCCCGCCTATAACGATATGTTCGACGGCTTTGCGCCAAAGGCTTTGCACGGCAAACCCGCCGAGCGCACCGCCTGGGCCGTAGAGCAATTGAAGTATGCCGCCAAGGCCAGCAAAAACCTCGGCCTCAATGCGCACGCCTCTTTTTCGGGCGCACTCATGTGGCACACGGTTTATCCCTGGCCCCAGCGTCCCGCAGGACTTGTAGACGACGGGTTCAAGGAACTGGCCAAGCGTTGGCTTCCCATTCTGAATGCCTTCGATAAGGCTGGTGTGGACGTTTGCTATGAACTCCACCCGGGCGAAGACCTGCACGATGGCATCACCTTCGAACGCTTCTATGAGGCTACCGGAAAGCATGCGCGTTGCAACATCTTGTATGACCCCAGCCATTTTGTGCTGCAGCAATTGGATTACCTGCAATTCATTGATTTCTACCACACCTTCATCAAGATGTTCCACGTGAAGGATGCCGAGTTCAACCCCACGGGAAAGAGCGGTGTCTATGGCGGCTACCAGGACTGGGTGAACCGCCCGGGACGTTTCCGCTCGCTGGGCGATGGACAGGTGGATTTCAAAACCATATTCTCCAAGCTCACGCAATATGACTTTGCCGGCTGGGCCGTGCTGGAGTGGGAGTGTGCCATCAAGCACCCCGAACAGGGCGCTGCCGAAGGTGCACCGTTCATCCAGAACCACATCATCCGTGTCACGGAAAGAGCATTCGACGACTTTGCTGCGACCGGCAAAGACGCCAAATTCAATAAGAAAGTGTTGGGTATTTAGACCCGGGAAGATTTACTGACAGACTATTTAAATTTTTTAATTCGAACAACACATGAAAAAAGCATTTTTAGTACTCGCGCTGGTAGGTGTAGCAACATGGTCCCTGACATCGTGCGGCGGATCCAAGAAAGAAGCGGCAACAGAGGAAACCGAAGAAGGCTACGACGACAAGGATGTGGCTGCGGAAGCTGCCGAACCCAAAGCTGAATCGGCCGATGACCTGATCAAACAAGGCCAGGCCCTGGTTGACGCCAGCGACTGCAAAACCTGCCATCACCCCACCAACAAGATCGTAGGACCTTCCCACACCGACGTGGCCAAGAAATACGAATTCACCAAAGCCAACGTCGGCATGTTGGCCGATAAGATCCGCAACGGCGGCAGCGGCAACTGGGGAGAAATACCCATGTCGCCCCACCCCGATTTGTCGAAGGGCGACGCCGAGAAGATGGCCATGTACGTCCTCTCTCTCGACGGCGAAAAACCGAAAGATTAACACATTCATAAAACCGTCAGTGCCCACAGGGACTGACGGTTTTCATTTCTTTGAAAAACGTTCTACAACCACAACCACTATCATGAAAAAAATCTACTCGACGTCGCTGCTCTGGTGTGCCCTGATTTGTTTAGTCTCTACCGTGAACGCGCAAAACAACACCTTGACCGCACAGGAAAAGAAAGACGGATGGAAACTCCTTTTCGATGGAAAGACCACCACCGGCTGGCATAACTACAACAAGAAAGGCATCGGCGCAGGCTGGAAAGTGGCCGACGGCGCACTGTACCTCGACGCCTCCACCAAGGAAGGCCGCGGCGACATCGTGACCGACAAAACCTACCAGGACTATGAACTCGTCCTGGAATGGAAGATCGACTCCTGCGGCAACAGCGGCCTCATGTTCAACGTGGTGGAAGACCCCGCCTCGAGTGCACCCTACCACAGCGGCCCCGAAATGCAAATCCTCGACAACGACTGTCACCCCGACGGCAAAATACACAAACACCGCACCGGCGACCTGTACGACCTCATCGCTTCGTCGTCAGAACCGGTAAAACACGGTGACTGGAACCAGTTCCGCATTGTTTCAAAAAATGCACACATGGAATTCTATGTCAATGGCGTGAAGGTGGTGGAGTTCACCATGCACACCCCGGAGTGGGACCAACTGGTGGCCGGCAGCAAGTTCAAGGCCTGGCCCGTGTTTGGTAAATCCGTGAAAGGCAGCATCGCCCTGCAGGACCATGGCAACAAAGTGTGGTTCCGCAACCTCAAGATCCGCGAACTGAAGTAACATCCCAAACAACATATTAAGGCCAGCGACAACCGGAGAGACCCACGTTCTGTCTATGCGCCGAAACCTATACCCTTTTATGACAATGCATAAATTGAATTCATTTCTATCGATCGTGGTACTGTTTTGCCTCATCCTCTCCTGTGGCGAAAAGACAGTACCGGGCGTGCTGGTCTTTTCGAAAACAAAAGGCTACCGTCACGAATCGATCGATACCGCTAAACTGGTGTTAATGGCGCTGGGCAAGACCAATGGCTTTGCGGTTGACACCACCGAAGATGCATCCCTTTTTAATGAAGAAAACCTCAAACGTTACCGGGCCGTCATTTTCCTCAGCACAACACAAGATGTGCTCGATCCCATGCAACAAGCCGACTTCAAACGCTTCATCGAAGCGGGTGGGGGCTATGTAGGGATCCACGCTGCCGCAGACACCGAATACGAGTGGCCCTGGTATGGCAAACTGGTGGGCGCCTATTTCAAAAGCCACCCCAAACAACAGGAAGCCATGTTCCGTAAGGTCAAACCCTTTGGCCCGCACCCCAACACGCTCCCCGACGAATGGAAGCGCTGGGACGAACTCTACAACTACAAACATTTCTCGCCCGACATCAACGTGATCTACAGGCTGGACGAGAGCACCTATGAAGGTGGCGAGAATGGCGATAACCATCCCATCGCCTGGTATCACGACTTTGAGGGCGGCCGCTCTTTCTACACCGGCATGGGCCACACCAAGCAGAGTTATGCCGACTCCCTGTTCCAGGATCACCTGCTCACGGGCATACACTATGCGATCGGCGATAAGCCCCTTGACTATTCCAAGGCAAAAACCATCCGCGCCGTGGAAGAAAACCGCTTCAAGAAAACCGTTCTGGATTTCAACCTCGACGAGCCCACGGAAATGACCGTGCTGCCTGACGGCAAGATCATCTTCATCGAACGCAAAGGTGAAGTGATGCTGTACACACCGGCCGACGGAAAGATCAAAGAGGTGAACAAGTTCAACGTCTGGACCAAATCGGAAGACGGCATGATCGGCCTGGCCGCCGACCCCAACTTTGCCAAGAATCATTGGATCTACATTTTCTACTCGCACCCCGACAAGTCCGTGAACGTGCTTTCACGTTTTGTTTTCCAGGATGATAAGGTAGACATGGCCTCCGAAAAACAATTGCTGGAAGTAGGCACACAACGCGAAACCTGCTGTCACACCGGTGGTTCACTGATGTTCGACCCGCACGGGAACCTGTTCATTTCCACGGGCGACAACACAAGCCCGTTCGAATCGAATGGCTACAGCCCTTCCGACGAGCAAGCCGGACGCGCTCCATTTGATGCACAAAAATCTTCGGCCAACACTAACGACCTCCGTGGCAAGATCCTTCGCATCCACCCGGAAGACGATGGCACCTACACCATCCCCGAAGGCAACCTCTTTGCCAAAGGCGAGGAAAAGACCCGCCCCGAGATCTATGTCATGGGATGTCGCAACCCGTATCGCATTTCCATGGATAGCAAGACCGGTTTCCTCTATTGGGGTGAAGTGGGCCCCGATGCCGGCAAGGACGATTCGCTCCGCGGACCGCGTGGCTATGATGAATTGAACCAGGCAAAAAAGGCCGGGTTCTTTGGATGGCCTTATTTTGTGGGCAATAACTTCCCGTATGCAAAATATGACTTCGCAGCAAAGAATGTGGGAGCGAAGTGGGATCCTGCGGCGCCCATCAACGAGTCGCCCAACAACACGGGTAAGCGCGAATTGCCCGCCGTGAGCCCGCCCTTTATCTGGTATCCGTATCTGAAATCCGACGATTTCCCCATGCTGAAGGACGGTGGCCGCAACGCGATGGCCGGCCCGGTCTACTACAGTGAGAACTACAAAGGCGTAGCGACCGCATTCCCCAATTACTTTGATGGCAAGCTGCTCATGTACGACTGGATGCGCAACTGGATGTTCCTCGTATCGATGAACGACCAGGGAGCGATCATGGACATGGAGCCATTTATGCCCAAGACCAAGTTCAACAACATCATCGACATGTCCTACGGCCCCTATGGAAAGCTTTACATGATAGAATATGGCACGATCTGGTTCAAACAAAACCTGGATGCCCGCCTGGTACGCATCGACTACAATGGAGGCAACCGGCCCCCGGTAGCCATACTGAGCGCCGATAAAATTTCAACGGGTTTCCCGGCTACCGTGAAACTCTCTGCCGACAGTACGCAGGAGCCCGACGGCGATAAAATGACCTACCAATTGGAAGCCGAAGGAAAGACACTGACCTCTACGGATGGCAACTTCACGGTCGACTTCAAGAACCCCGGCGTTCAAAACGTGAAGCTCACGGTGAAAGATGACAAAGGAGGCGAGGCCGAGGCACAATTGAAGCTGACCATCGGCAACGAGCCACCTGTAGTGACCGCCGAGATCGTCTCCGGAAACAAATCGTTCTACTTCCCGGGCACACCCGTGAAATATGCAGTGACGGTGAGTGACAAAGAAGACGGTTCCACCAGCAACGGCAAGATCAAACCCCAGGACGTGATCGTAACCTTCGACTACCTGAAAGGATTTGACATGACGGCGATCGCGCAAGGCCACCAGATGCCTAGCGCCGAGTTGCCAGGCAAAGCCCTCATCGAGAAGAGCGACTGCAAATCGTGTCACATCATCGACCAGAAATCAGCGGGCCCGAGCTATAAGATGGTCGCCGAAAAATATAAGGGCGATGAAAAGGCCTTAGGCCTTTTGGCAACCAAAGTAATCAAAGGCGGCACCGGTGTTTGGGGCACCACCGAGATGGCGGCGCACCCGCAAGTGAGCGTCGAGGATGCCAAGAAAATGGTGGAATACGTCCTTTCACTCAGCGAATCAAAAGTGGTGAAAAAGCTCCCGCTTGCCGGCGTGGCCATCCCAGGCAAGGAGGAAGACGGCGCCTACATATTGACGGCAACCTACTTCGACAAGGGAGTGGATAAAGTGCCGGCCCTGGCCGGTACCACCGCCATTGCGCTGCGCAGCCCCGTGCTGGGAGCAGATCAGATGACCGATCTGAGCATCGCGAGCAAAGTGAAAAGCGATCAGGGCACGGCCCTTCAAAATGTGCTGAACAACGCGCACGGAGCCTTCAAGAACATCGACCTGACCGGTGTGAAGAAAGCGACGTTGCACACCTTCATCATGGCCGGGCAGAACACCGGTGGCGACATCGAGATCCATCTCGACAAGCCCGACGGTCAATTGCTGGGCAAAGCCACGGTGACGGCTCCGGCGATGGCAAAGACCCCGGTGAAGCTGGCCCCGGTGAGCGGAACACACGATTTGTATATCGTGTTCAAAAATCCGAAGGGCGACAAACCCATGTTCTACTTTGGAGGTGTCGCGCTGGACAACAAGTGAAACCTAGACTAACCTAACTATACCTACAACCATGAAAAGAAGAGAATTTGTGCAAACTGCATCGTTCGCTGCGGTCGGTTTGCTTTCCCTGCCTTCGTTCCTGGCGGCCGGCAAGGCCACCAAGAACATCGGTCTGCAACTGTATACCTTGCGTGATGTCATCGGTCAAGATCCGAAAGGCGTCTTGACCAAAGTGGCTGCCTATGGCTACAAGGACCTGGAAGCCTACAGCTACAAAGACGGCAAGATCTTCGGCATGGACTATGCCGAGTTCAACAAATTCGTGAACGGCCTGGGCATGCGCGTCACCAGCGGCCACTATGGCCTCGACCAGATCAAGGGCGACACCTGGCAGAAAGCCGTGGACGACGCCAAAAAGAATGGCCAGGAGTTCATGGTCATGCCCTACATCAAGGAACCCGATCGCCAAACGATCGACGCCTACAAGACCATCTGCGCAGATCTGAACAAGGCCGGCGAGGTGTGTAGCAATGCCGGCGTGCGCTTCCAGTATCACAACCACGCTTTCGAATTCCAGCCCATCGAAGGACAGGTGCCCTACGATGTGATGCTCAAAGAACTCGATCCCAAAAAAGTGGGCATGGAGCTCGATTTGTTCTGGACGATCAATGCAGGTCAGGATCCGCTGGCGCTTTTTGCCAAACATCCCGGCCTCTTCGAACAATGGCATGTGAAAGACATGACCAAAACCGATCGCAATAAAAACGCCAACGTCGGCACCGGCGCCATCGACTTCAAGCTCATCTTCTCCCAGGCCAAACAGGCCGGTCTGAAACGGTGGTATGTGGAGCACGATACCTTCCCCGGCACATCCTCGCTCGAAAGTGCCGAGGCCGATGCGAAATATCTGAAGACCATTATTTGATTTTTGTTTTTTGTTTTGTTTTGTTTACAGGTGAATACAAAGGTGTCGGGCACATGTCCGACACCTTGCTTTTACAGGTAACGTAAATTTTTATCCATGCGCATTTTGAATTTTTTGTTGGCCATCATGTTTGTGGTCTTTGCCTTTCTGCAACTCAACGATCCCGACCCTGTGATCTGGATCCTCATCTACGGCGCCATGGCCGTGTTGAGTGTCATGGCTATTTTTGAATTCTATCCCGTCAAATTTATCATCGGCCTCGGCGTGGTGTACATCGCCTATTCCGTGGTCTATATCCCGGGCGTGATGGAATGGCTGCGACAGGACGACCGGTCGGCGCTCTTCGACGACGTGGCAAAAATGGAGCACCTCTACATCGAGGAATCGCGCGAGTTCCTGGGGCTCATGATCTGTGTGGCCGTGTTGATCTTTTACTGGATGCGCGCCAAAAAATTCTCCAAACGATAAATACCATCACCGGAAGCGGGAACAAACGATTTCCGGTAAGACAGCATACAAAGCTGTCTTTTCTTTTTTATATTCAAACCTATGAGACGACTCCTTTTTTGCCTGTTCGCATCGTCAATTTTTATGGGCTGTTCATCGCCCCCCAAAGAAAAAATCCCACCGCTTGTTACTATGGAAAGATCATCGGGTAAGATTGTCATCTATCAAATGATGACGAGGCTGTTTGGAAACAAGAAGACCGTGAACAAGCCCTATGGCACGCGCGACGAGAACGGCGTGGGCAAGTTCAACGACATCAACGAAGCCGCCCTGAAATCGCTCAGGGAAATGGGGATCACCCACGTCTGGTATACCGGTGTGCTGGAACATGCCGTGCTCACCGACTACACACCGTTCAACATCCCGCTCGACGATGCCGATGTGGTGAAAGGCCGCGCCGGTTCGCCCTATGCCATCAAAGATTATTATGACGTGGACCCCGACCTCGCCATGAGCGTGCCCAACCGTCGCGAGGAGTTTGACCGGTTGTTGGAGCGCACCCACAAAGCGGGGCTCAAAGCCATCATCGATTTTGTGCCCAACCACGTGGCGCGCCAATATCACAGCGACGCGAAGCCTGCCGGCGTAAAAGACCTGGGCGAGACCGACAACAAGAGCGTGACGTTTGACGCAAACAATAATTTCTATTACCTCCCGGGGCAATCGTTCCAGGTGCCCAAAGAATATCATGCGCTGGGACCCGACAACGTGTTCCCCACCAAGGATGGCAAGTTCGAAGAAACACCCGCCAAGGCCACGGGCAACGACGTGTTCTCCGCCACGCCCAACATCCACGACTGGTTCGAGACCGTGAAGCTCAACTACGGCGTTGACCTGCAGGCAAAACAAACCCATTTCGATCCCGTTCCCGACACCTGGATCAAAATGAAAGACATCCTGGTTTTCTGGGCCCCGAACAAT
>CBIHQM010000335.1:0-7889 GCA_966211885.1 uncultured Chryseolinea sp. | reverse complement strand
CGGTCGCCGCCAGGAGGAATGGATCAAAAATGAAAAACGCGTCATCGTGGCCACCAACGCTTTCGGTATGGGCATCGACAAACCCGACGTCCGGCTGGTCATTCACCTCGATCTGCCCGAAAACCTGGAGGCCTACTACCAGGAAGCGGGCCGTGGCGGCCGGGATGGACAACGGGCCTATGCGGCCGTGATCTACCAGGAGGCCGACCTGGTGAACCTTAAAACAAAAGTGGAGCAGTCGCAGCCCTCGCCGGCCTATTTGAAAAAGGTATACCAGGCACTGGCCAACTACTATCAATTGGCCGAAGGCAGCGCGGAAGGGCAGAGCTATAATTTCGAACTGAACGAGTTTGTGGAGCGTTTCCACCTGCAGGCCACGGAAGTATATGCCGGCCTCAAAAAGCTGGAGGAAGAAGGACTGATCCAATTCAACGAAAGCTACTACAGCCCCTCGCGATTGCACCTGTCGCTGGACAAAGGCAAGCTTTATGAGTTCCAGGTAGCCAATGCGAGGTTCGACCCGGCCATAAAAATGCTGCTCCGGCTATACGGCGGCGAGCTGATGTCGGGTTTTGTAAACATATCGGAAGCCCAGTTGGCCAAGGCATTGAAAATTTCCACCAGCGAAATGTATAAAATGCTGGAACATCTTCACGGGTTACGGGTTTTAATTTATGAGCCGGCAAAAGATAAACCCCAGGTAACCTTCCTGATGCCCCGTCAGGATGCCGACCGTCTTCCGTTGAACCTCCAGCGCATGGAAGAACGCCGCCAGCTCATCCTGGGCAAGATGAATGCCATGATCGGCTACGTGACCAACACCCACCGTTGCCGGATGCAGTTCGTACAAGATTATTTCGACGAGGTGACGTTTAAGGTATGTGGCCTATGCGATGTTTGCATACAAAATCGGAAAAAAGAAAATATACACGCCTTCGAGGATCTTCATGGTGAAGTGCTCACCGTGCTAAAAAAGAAACCCCTCACCGTCGAGGAAGTGGAAGAAATCATCGCACCCCGCGACCACGAGCTGTTCGTGGACGTGATCCGCGACATGGTGGACGAAGGCGAATTGGAATATGACACAGGATGGAGACTGACCCTGGCAGGGGGCCGGGGGTAAATATAAATGGATAGAGGTATGAATAGAAGGTTAAAGAAATTTTTGAGGATTTTTATTTACGTTCACGTTTTCCTGGCCGCAGCCTTGTTATTGACCCATTGCTCGTTCTCGCACTACGCCAAGAAATCGTATGAGCAGGCAAAGAAGGACAAACCGTTTGATGTGGTGATCGTGCCCGGTGTTCCCTACGAAAAAGAAAATACAACTTCCATTATGCGCATGCGCGTCTATTGGGCCAAGCACCTTTACGACAGCGGGTTCACCAAAAATATTATTTTCTCCGGCTCGGCCGTGTACACCCATTTTGTAGAAGGCATTGTGATGAAGACCATGGCCGACTCCCTGGGTATTCCCCCGGAGCATACCTTTGCCGAAACCAGGGCAGAGCACAGCACGGAAAACGTCTACTACTCCTGGAAGATGGCCAAGAAAATGGGCTTTCAAAAAATTGCCCTGGCTACCGACCCGTTCCAGTCGCGCGTGTTAGGGAGCTTTTCAAAAAAGTATTGTCCCGGCGTAACGGCCATCCCCGTGGTTTATGATATCCTGAACCGCGAAGTCAAGCCGCTGCCGCTGATCGATACGACGAAGGCCTATCGCCCGGAATTTGTATCGATCGTGAAACGCGAAGGATTCTGGAGACGCTTTCAGGGAACCCTGGGTCGCCGCGTGAAAGAAGAACGTCGCATGGAAGAGGAATTCGAGAGGGAAGCAGGAAAGAAACCCGTGTCCACAAACGAGTAGCGGAAGCGTTGGGTACCCTATTTTCCCAACAGCTCTTGCGCATTTTCCAGGGCCACCTTCGAAGGCTTGGCACCCCCGATCATCTTGGCGATCTCCTGCACGCGATCCTCTGCACTCAACACTTTGATGGCGCTGATGGTTTTGGATGACGTGTTGTCTTTGTAGACAAAGTAATGCGCGTCGCCCTTGGCTGCGATCTGTGGCAAGTGGCTGATGGCAATCAACTGGTGGCGTGTCGCCATGGTCTTCATGAGCGTGCCCAACTTCATGGCCACTTCCCCCGAAATGCCGGTATCAATTTCGTCGAGGATGAGCGTGGGCATGGCGGTCTTTTCGGCCATCACATATTTAATGCTGAACATGAGTCGCGAGAACTCGCCCCCCGATGCCACCTGCGCCAAAGGACGCGGGGCCACACCCTTGTTGGCGCTAAAAAGAATATCGATGCGATCTGCACCTTGCGCAGACAACTCGGCCGGTTGCGTGTCAATTTGCAACGTGGCGTTGGGTATGCCCAGTTCTTGCAACAAGGCGGTGAGTTGTTTGCACAACGGGATGAAAACTTTCGTGCGCGAGTCCGTGAGTTTTTTTGCCGTGGCCGTCACCACTTTGAGTGCCGCTTCAAAATCCTGCTTCGCTTTCTCCAGCGATTCGTCCAGGTTGGAGGTGAGCGCATCTTTTTGCGACAGGCTTTCCTGGATGGCCAGCAGCGCCTTGAGATCTTCGGCTTTATGTTTTTTGAGCAACTTGTAGATCGTGCTCAGTCGTTCCTTGGCAAACTCGGCGCGTTGAGGATCGAACTCGATCTTCTCTTCTTCGCTTTCAATTTCGCTCATGATGTCGTCCAGTTCGATGAGCACGCTTTCCAGGCGCTGCAACAAGGCGGCATAGGCGGGCGAATAGGAAGAGACACTGCTCAACGCGGCGCGCGCTTCGCTCAGCTTGACGCGCGCGGCAAAATCCGAAAGCGTCACGGCGTCGAGGATCAGGTTGAAGCTGCTTTTGATCTCGCTGGTATGATCCATCACCTTCACTTCCGATTCCAGCGTTTCCTGTTCGCCTTCTTCCAAATGGGCTTGGTTCAGTTCGTCCAGTTGAAAGCGCACATAGTCGGCTTCCTGCCGCAGCGTGTCGGCCTCTGCACTCAGGGTCTCGAAATCTTTGCGGGCTTTGACGTAGGCTTGCCAGTCCGTTGCATACTGTTCGCGCAGCACGTGGTTGGCTGCGTAGGCGTCGATCAATCGCAGTTGGAAGCTTTGCTGGCCCAGTTGCAGCGTTTCATGCTGCGAGTGGATGTCCATCAACAAATTCCCGATGCGTTTCATCACCTCCAGCGTCACGGGCGTGTCGTTGATGAAGGCCCGCGATTTTCCACCCGGGCTGATCTCCCTGCGGATCACCGTGGTTTCGTCGTAGTCGAGGTCTTCGGCTTTGAAGACGGATTTGAGTTTATATTCCTTGATGGCAAACGAGCCTTCGATGATGCACTTCTGTTCTTCGTCCCACAACACCTTGGTGTCGGCGCGGTTGCCCATGAGCAGGCCGATGGCGCCCAGCATGATGGACTTGCCCGCACCCGTTTCGCCTGTGATCACATTGAGGCTCGGGGAGGGCTCCAGCTCCAGGTGTTTGATGAGCGCATAGTTTTGTATGGTGATATGCTTCAGCATTCAGGCAAAGGTGTCGAAATAGAGTTCGGCAATGGTGTCGATCCGGTAGGTCATTTTTTTGCGGCGCATGTTCAGCAGCTTGATCTCGGTGGCGTTCACGTCGGTAAGTTCGCCAAACATGGCGGTGTTGTCTGTGAGCACAATATTAATTTTTTTACCCAGAAATTCGGCCACCCGTTTCCGGATTTGCACGGCGTCGCTGAGGCGGAGTTGTTTGGTACCCATGGGAATTAGTCCTTAGTAGTTAGTCCTGAGTCCTTAGTAGTTGTTAGTCATCAGTATTAAGTACTAAATACTAAGGACTCAGGACTAACTACTCACTAGAAGCAAAACTGCCGAAATCGGGGCATGAATCCAAACACGGGCAAGGGGAGATCAGTTCTCGATCATCTTGCTGTATCCCGCCCGGGTGTTGGACGGGTCGATGGCCGTCACGATGTCGTAGACCTCCCGGCGGACCTGGATGTTGCCGCTGGAAAAAATGTTGGACAACTCCTTGCCCTTGGCGTCAAAAAAGCTGATCACCAGGATAGACGCAGGGTTGATATCGCGCATTTTCTTTACGTCGCGCAAACTTTTGAGGATGATCTCGCGGCTTTTGTCGGGATCTTTCTCAAAGTTGTCGAGCGCCAGGCGGTGATAGGAGTAGAGGGCCTTGCGGACATCGACCGACTGCGCGTTGTTATAGTTCTCCACGATCCAATAGCGGCTCCGGTTGTTGCCTCCCAGGGCTTGCCAGCCCGCACGGTTGGATTGCTGCGCATTGTTGACCACGGCCAGCGCCTTCTGGAAATACGCTGTGCCCCCCAATTCGCTGAACGTGTCGGCATCGACACCGACGATCAGGTAGGCATACAGTGCCAGCATGGAGGTGAGGTTGGTGGTGTAGGTATTGTCGTTGAATTCCAAGGGGAGTGACTCGATGTACTCAAACTCCCAATCGCGGTCGGCAAAGTTGAAGATCAGGCTGGAGTAGTTCGTGCCATACACTGGCCGCGCGGCCTGGATCTGTACGGAGGCTGTGAAGTTGCCCACGGAGGGCATCTTCGTGATGGTGATCAGCATGTTGCAGTTGATCTTCTCATAGACCTTATAGGCATCGGGCGTCCATTTGCGCGAGTTCATGAACTGCTCGATGGCGGTCTTCATGTCGCGGAAGATGCCGCGGTCGGAAGTGGCGATCTGCGTGGAGTTGATGGTGACGGTGCAGGCCAGTTCCTGCGCCCATCCAAAACCGAATGAGCAGAAGGTGATGCACAAAAGAAAAGCACGTTTAATCATGCAGTTTTTCAATGATGGCCTCTACAATGTCTAGTGCTACGGCATTCTTGTCTTTCAGGTCGAATGCCTTGGCCTGGTTGTTCCGGTCCAGGATCGTGATCTTGTTCGTGTCGTGACCAAAGCCGGCGCCGTTGTCGCGCAACGAATTTAACACGATCAGGTCAAAATTCTTCGACTCCAGCTTTTTAAATGCGTTGGCTTGCTCGTGTTCCGTTTCCAGGGCAAAGCCCACCACGATTTGTCCGTTATGCTTCAGCTTGCCCAGCGAAGCGGCGATGTCGCGCGTTTTCACCAACTCGAGGTTGAAGACGTCGTCTTTCTTTTTGATCTTTTGATCGGCGATCACGGCCGGGCGGTAGTCGGCCACGGCGGCGGCCAACACGGTGATGTCGGCAGCGGGGAAGAGGGTGGTGCAGGCGTTGTACATGTCTTCGGCAGAAGTTACATGCTTAACGCTGATGCGGGGATTTTCGGTATGTTGTTGCGTGGGGCCAGCAATTAAATCCACGTCGGCGCCGGCGTTGGCCAGGGCCTCGGCGATGGCAAATCCCATCTTGCCGCTGGAGTGGTTGCCGATAAAACGGACGGGGTCCAACGCCTCGTAGGTTGGGCCGGCCGTGACCAGCACTTTTTTGCCGGCCAGTTTTTGTTGAGGACTAAAGAAATCCTCCAGGTGCTTCACAATTTGCTCCGGCTCGGCCATGCGGCCGGTCCCCACCAACCCACTGGCGAGTTCGCCAAACGTGGAGTCGATGATGTGGTTGCCAAAGCTTTTGAGTCTTTTGAGATTTTCCTTGACGGCCGGATGCTGCAGCATGTCCAGGTCCATGGCCGGGGCCATAAAAACCGGGCAGCGGGCCGACAGGTAAACGGCCAGCAACAGGTTGTCGCAAAGGCCGTGTGCCATTTTGCCCAGGGTGTTGGCCGTGGCGGGGGCGACGACGATGGCGTCGGCGGCCAGGGCCAGGTCAACGTGGTTGTTCCATTCGCCGGTGTCGGCTTTTTGGAAGTGGGTGAGGGCGGGCTTTTTGGAAAGCGTAGCCAGCGTGAGTGGCGTGATGAATTCGTGGGCGTCGGGCGTCAGGATCACCTGCACGTCGGCCCCGGCTTTGACCAGGAGGCGCACGAGCACGGCCGACTTATACGCCGCAATGCCCCCACATACTCCGACCACGATCCGCTTGCCTTTCAGCATGGCTTCGCGCAATTAAAGTTCGACCTTCGTGTCGTCTTCGCCGCGGAGACGGAAGTTCAGTTTTTCTTCCAGGAATTCTTCAGTTGCCGTCGTGGTAGGCTTGGGCATGCGCTCGTAGAACTTGGAGATCTCGATCTGCTCGCGGTTCTCGAACACTTCCTCCAGGTTGTCTACCGTGGTGGCAAATTCGGCCAGCTTGTTGTTGAGCTCTTCCTTGATGTTGACGGCGATCTGGCGCGCGCGCTTTGAAATAACCACTACCGACTCATAGATGTTGCCGGTCTGGGCTGCGATCTTCTCTACATCGCGTGTAACTACAGATGATTGAACTGCCATATACTTACAGATTATTGTTTTTTGATTTACTGATCTTGGCCAAACTGTCCCCATACATCTTCTCTGCGTCTTCCAGGTAAGTGCTGGTGGGAAAGCGGTCCACGAATTCTTTATAATGATCCACCACGCCTTTGTAGCGATCCAATTGCTTGGAATAAATGCTTTGCTCGGCCAGGCGGTATTCCGACGAGATCACCAGGTAGTAGGTACGTTCCAGGTATTTCGAATCGGGGAAATTGTCTTTAAAGTTGGTCAAGGCCACAATGGCGGCCTTGTAGCTGCGCATGCGGTAGTACTGGTAGGCGTTCTCAAACCCCTTTTTTTCCAGCTTTTCCTGGGTAGCCACGATCACCTCGATGGCCTTGTCGCGGAAACTGCTTTGAGGATAGCGGTTCAGGAACAGCTGCATGGCCGCCATGGCGTCTTTGCTGCTGGATTGGTCCAGGTTGGCGTTTGGCGATGACTCATACAGCGAATAGGCATACATATAGCGCGCTTCCTCGGCCATGGAACTGCGGCCATAGGTCTCATAAAAGGTCTTGAACTGCTCGGAGGCCAACAGGTACAGTTTGTCGTAAAACTGGCAATAGGCCAGGTAAAACTGCACTTTTTCACCCTCCGGGAGACCTCGAACGATGGGGATGATCTGCTCGAACAACACGGAAGCCTTATAATAGTCTTTCTTGTTGTTGTAGTAGTTCAACGCCGCGTCGTATTTCACGCGCCAATCCGCGCTTTTTTCAATCCTGCGGAATTTACTACAGGAAGCCGCCACGATCAGGATCAGCGCAAGGGAAAGAATGGAGGATACTCGTTGCATAAGCCCGCAAATATAGCATAAGAAGCCAGAACTGGAAAACGTCATTTTTTTGCCTGTAGATGCACGGGCGGCCCAAAAAGTTGATTTATTTTTTCACGATGAGCTTTCGCGTCATCACACCCTCGTCGTCGATGTACAGGGTGTAGAAGTAGATTCCGGCGTTCAAATCGTCGGCTTTGATCCGGATCAGATTTTCCTGGCTGGGAAGCTGGTATTCGCCCACCGTGTTACCCAACAGGTTGTGTACCACGATCTTGGCTTTTATCTGATCGTTCAGGATCTTATATTCCACCTGGGCGTGATCCACCACGGGATTGGGATAGACGTCGTGCAGGGTGATGAATTTCGAAGTGTACAGGCTCTGTTTTTCGGGCTTTTCCTCCACATCGAAGTTGAGCACGAATTCCACGGGCTGACCGGGGTTTGACTTGTTATAGACGATGTATTTCAGCGTGCTGGGCCCCGACACAAAGCCGGCTTCCAGGGAAATGTTGAGGTTGTTCAGGGTTTGACCGGGTTCCACCTTCACGATGTAATCCTCCACCTTCGAATCCAGGCAATTGTTGTCGACGCAGAAATAGTTCTTTTGGGTGCCGCCGATCTGGCCGGTCACTTTGCGGATGATGAGGGTGATGGGTTTTTCCGTGGTGTTGCGGAAGCGGAGGGGAGCCTTGATGGTCTCGCCGATGATGCCCTTGTAGGACTCCTGGATGCTAGTGA
>CBIHQM010000334.1:0-7890 GCA_966211885.1 uncultured Chryseolinea sp. | reverse complement strand
AGCTGCGCGCGGCCGTGCCGCCGCCCCCTCCGGCACCTGTTGTTGCCGAGGCCAGTGCGCCGACGAATGCTGCTCCGAAAAAGATCATGATCACTATCACGGCAGCAGAGTCGGAAAAATATTTGGATAAAGTTGCTTTGGCTGAAGCAACCTCTGAAGAGAAGAAGCCATCTACGTTTCAGAAGCTGTTGAAGAAAGCTGACGACCTGAAGAATAATCAGGATCCGTTCGGCGGTCTGCGGCAGCGGAAAAATGAAATTCTCGCGCTGAATTTTAAGAATGAAAAACGTGGACAAAACAAGTAAAAGAGCATGGACAAGAAAATACTACTAACGCTACTGCTAGGCGCCTCCGTCACCTTCGGAATGGCCCAGCATAAGAGCGACACGGTGATCGTCGAGCTGGGAAAGACCAGCCGCGTCATCTTCACCGTAAAAGACCGCAAGGACCTGGATATCTTAAAGCACTACGACTTCCAGCAACTCTTCCAGGACATCCTGGTGAAAATTGAAAAAAGCGATTCCACATCGCTCGCGAAAAGCGATTCCACAAACACCAACGCCGTAGCGACCGCCGAACCGACAACAGAAAATTGGAGCAGCAGTTCAAGCAGCAGCGACAATGATGATGACGACGACGATCACGACGACTGGAAAGTGAATGTACACGAACGCGGCTGGGGTCGCACATGGCAATCGTTCAACTTCGACCTGGGCACCAACAACTACCTGCACAATGGCAAGTTCCCCGATGCCGACAACGCGCTGTATTCGGTTCGCCCCTGGGGATCGTGGTATGTGGCCCTCTCCTCGATACAACGCACGCGGCTCGGCAAGAAATTTTTCATGGAGTGGGGCATGGGCGTGAGCTGGTACAACTTCAAATTCCAGAACGACAAGGTGCTCATTCAGAAAGACGACATCGGTGTTCATTTTGTGGAAGACCCGCGCGAGTTGAACTTCACCAAAAGCAAACTCACAGCGTCCTACGTCATGGCCTCACTCGTGCCCATCATCGACTTTGGCGATCACAGCCGCAAGTCGCGCATCTGGGAAGGCTACGACAACTCGTTCCGCATCGGCCTTGGCCCCTACGTTGGCTATCGCATCGGCAGCCACTCCAAACAAGTCTATCAAGACGACGGCAAGCAAAAGGACAAGAATCACGACAGCTTCTACCTGAACAGCGTCCGCTACGGCGCCCGCCTCCAAATCGGCTACCGCGCCACCGACTTGTTCCTCAATTACGATCTGAACGAACTATTCTCCGCAGGCAAAGGACCGGCACTGAATGCCTTCAGCTTTGGAGTTATATTTTAGAATAGTAGCGAGCATCAATTTCTAACTACTGGCTACTGGATACTGGCTACTGACTACTGGCTACTGGCTACTAAAGGACTCCAGTCCCCTTGAAAATCCCCAGGTGAAAAATCGCCTGGGGATTTTTTTTCTACTAACGATTGTTTGTGTTTTATGAAGGTGAACAATCCCGAATGTGATGGGTTTATATCATTTTGAGATTTCACGCTCATTAACAGATTAAATTTTTTAACTTTAAGTTATTTAATGAGTATGTCAGACGCCATCGCCAATCTTTCAAGAAAGGAACAAGTCATCCGGAAGGCCGCAGAACTCTTCAAAGACAAGGGGTATGCCGCCGCCTCCATGCGCGACCTTGCCCAGTTGTTGGGCATAGAGGCTGCCAGCCTTTATTCGCACATTAAATCCAAAGAAGAGATTCTCCGCAGCCTTTGCTTTGATATGGCCGCTGAATTCAGGAAATCACTGGAAGAGGTGGAAAAGCAAAATGTGCCCGCCAGCGAAAAGCTGCGCAACGGCATCATTGGCCACATCCAGGTGATGGCCAAAGATCTTACCGCCTCGGCGGTCTTCATGAACGAGCATCGCCACCTCAGCGAGCCCTACTTACGCGACTTCTTATTGCTCCGCATCAACTATATCAACCGGTTCAAGACCATTTTCGAAGAAGGGGTCCGCACCGGTGAATTCAAGAGCACCATCGACAAGAAACTGGCCGTGATGACCCTGTTCTCGTCCCTCAACTGGATGCCCATGTGGTATGATCCGGACTCCTCCATCGACCCCCAGGCCCTGGGCGACCAGTTGGCCGACATGCTGGTGAATGGCTTGAAGGCAACTTCGACCGCCGGCTAACAATCGTTTGGTTCAAACGTTTTAATGTTGTAAAATCGCTGCTATTACTGGGGTCACGGATTTGACCGGGTAATGTCTACGAACGGTTTTTCTATGTTTAAACGTCAAAAACTATGTACGGTGGGGGAAATACTTTTGAGGGGATAGCATCCGACAGCCTGGCCACAGAGGATCCCGAAAAGCTCGCCGCTTTCGAGGCCCGCATTGCCCGGGGCGAAAAAATAGAGCCTGCCGACTGGATGCCGCAACTCTACCGCAAGCAGCTCATCCGCATGATCGAGCAGCATGCCCACAGCGAGATCATCGGAGCCCTGCCCGAAGGCACGTGGATCACCCGCGCACCCGGGTTTAAGCGCAAACTCGCGCTCATGGCCAAGGTGCAGGACGAAGTGGGCCATGCCCAACTGCTCTACAGCGCCGCCGAGACCCTGGGCAAGACCCGTGAACAAATGATCCAGGACCTCATTTCGGGCAAATCCAAATATTCCAACATCTTCAACTACCCGGCCTTTACCTGGGCCGACGCCTGCTTTATTTCCTGGCTTGTCGACGCCGGGGCCATTGTGAACCAATTGGCCAACGTTAAGGGCAGCTACGGCCCCTATTGCCGCGCCCTGGACCGGATTTGCGCCGAGGAATCATTCCACCTCAAATACGGCCACCACTGCGTGATCTACCTCGCCGCCGGCACCCCGAAACAGCGGGAAATGTTCCAGGAAGCCATCAACCGCTGGTGGGCTCCCATGATGCATTTCTTTGGCCCGGCCGACAAGATTTCGGCCCACACCCAGGTGCTCATGAACTGGAAAGTGAAAATGGCCACCAACGACGACACGCGAAACCAGTTCCTCGACATGTACGTGCCCAAGATCTGGGAATTGGGATTTACCATCCCCGACCCTGCGCTGCGAAAAAATACAGAAACCGGCCGGTGGGAATACACCGAACCCGACTGGGAAGAATTCAAACGCGTGATCAATGGCGATGGACCCTGCAATAAAGAGCGATTGGAAGTGCGGAGGGTGGCAGAGACCCGTGGCCGATGGGTGCGGGAAGCCTTGCGGTCGGCGACGATGAAATATGTAGAACCTTTGGCGTGAGACTTAATTGTTTCGCGAGAACGGGCCAGCCAGCAGCAAAATCTCTTTCCAAACGGCAGTGAACGCTTCGTAGGGCGATTCGAAACAGCTCTTCAAATAGATGAGGCTGCTACTGTCTTCGGGGAGTTCGTTGTTGATCCACTTCCAGATATCATCGGCCAGCAGCAGCAATTCGTTGGAGTGATATTTCGGATAGTAGCGATAAAGCAAATCCAAAGCCCAAAGAAAGTCCAGGTATTTCATACGCGCACGGGTGGTAGCATGAAAGGTAACACCAATTGCAGGCGTAAAGTTTTAAAAATACACGAGCGGAAAACCCTGAAGGAGGATCCGGCATGAAACTTAAAAAAATAATGTATCCGTAATATGAAATCCCTTGATCCACGCGTAGAACGATTGCCTACTCCCGCCGCTGTGGGAGAGCCCTCACCCTTGGATCAATTCGGAACGTTCGAAGTTTTTGTGCAGCCCAAAGAAGGCAAACCGTTTCAGCACGAAGGCGCCGTGCATGCACCGAATCTGGAAATGGCGTTTGTGTTGGCCAAGGAAACGTTTACGCGGCGCTTCACGTGCGTGTCGCTCTATGTGGTGGAAACAGACAACGTCTTTGTTTCAGCGGTGACGGAAGGAAATCAAAATGTGTACGACGTGCTGCCTGACGCAAAAAACGGTAATGGAAAAGAAGAATCGTTTGAGATCTACCATCTACTGAAACGCGGCAAGCAGCCGGTGCACACAGGAACGGTGCAAGCTTCGGACGCCGTCCATGCCATGATGCGTGCGCGAGAGCGCTTCAACACCGGTGCTGTCGTATTCAATGTCTGGGCCGTGCGCACGGGTGACATCCGGTTTACTTCGCCCGACGAAAACGTTTTTTGGCAGACCCTTCCGGAAAAAAAATTCCGCGACGCCGGCGACTACAAAGGCGGCGACAAACTGAAAGAATTTTTAGAACGCTCAAAATAGATTTGTATTCCCCAAAGCCTATGAACACACCGGCATTGACCGAACTACTTTTTAAAATGGCCGACGATCAACTCATCCTCGGCCACCGGAATTCCGAATGGACGGGCTTTGGGCCGTTGCTGGAAGAAGACATTGCGTTTTCCTCGATGGCGCAAGACAAGGTGGGGCACAGCCAGGCTTTGTACGAACTGTTGCACACCCTGGGCCAGCCTGCGCCGGATGAAGTCGCCTTTCTGCGACCGGCCGGCCAGTTTCACAATTGCATTTTTGTGGAACTTCCCAACGGCGAATACGACTTTAGCCTGATCCGTCACTTTTTATACGACACGGCAGAATCTATCCGGTTCGAGCTGTTGCGAAAATCCTCCTTTGAGCCGCTCGCGCAACTGGCGCACAAGATCCACGGCGAGCTGCGTTACCACACCCTGCATGCCAACACGTGGATAAAACAATTGGGCACTGCAACCGAAGAAAGCATTTCCCGTTTGCAACATTCACTGGCGTTTGCTCTGCCCTATGCGTTGGGCATCTTTGAACGATCGCCGTGGGAAAAAGAATTGGCTGCCGACGGCATCTTCGAAGGCGAGGACGTGTTGCAGGAACGCTGGAGGGCGAAAGTGGAGGAAGTCATTTCTCAAACCGATCTGACGCTGCCGGCATGGAACAGGATCGCACCGGTTTTGGGTGGGCGCCAGGGAAAACACAGCGAACACCTCACCCCGCTGCTGGATGAAATGGGCGAAGTGTTCCGCATCGACCCCACGGCCTCCTGGTGAAGCATCGCGCGAAAGCGCTAAAAATTATAGTAAAGGAACATGAAACATACGATCGATGAACTGCGCCGCCTGGTAATCGAATACACCGCGAAGATCAGCGCCTTGCCAGAACCGGAATTTTCGGAAAAGCCTCTGCCACACAAGTGGAGCAAGAAAGAAGTGCTCGGCCACCTGATCGATTCGGCTCAAAATAATTTACGCCGGTTTATTTGCGGGCAGTACGAACCGTTCCCACCCCACATTGTTTATCACCAGGACTTCTGGGTCTATGCCAACGCCTATGGCCACGCACCCAAAGACGACGTGATCCAACTCTGGCGACTCACCAACGAACGCATCTGCGAAATACTGCACACGATGCCGCCCGAAAATTATGCCCGCACCTGCAACACCAGCAAAGACGACGTTCAGCTGCGCACGTTGGAGTGGCTGGCCGATGACTATGTGAAGCACATGAAGCATCACCTGAACCAAATCATCCCCGGTTCGTTCGACATTGTTTACAAATAAAAAATGAAACCTTCTCCAATAACTTCGCGTGATGTGTACACCTGGCTCGAGGCCGTGAAAGACCCGGAGATCCCCGTGTTGTCGCTGGTCGATCTCGGGGTAATTACGGACGTGGTGGTGGAGAACGACAGCGTGGATATTGAAATGACGCCAACGTTTGTAGGCTGCCCGGCATTGGAGATCATGAAGCAGGAAATAACCGAAACACTGCTGCAGCGGGGGATGAAGGAAGTGCGCATCGTCGTCAACTTTCGCGACCCGTGGTCGTCGGATAAGATCTCGGAAAAAGGACGGCGTGCGCTGAAGGAATTTGGGCTTGCGCCACCCATGGCAGCGAAAGTTTTTACCGATCTGGACGTGCTGGAGCATGTGTCCTGTCCGCGGTGTGAGGGGACAAATACGACATTGAAAAGTGTCTTTGGACCAACCCTGTGCAGGTCCATTCACTACTGTTTTGACTGCCAGGAGTCGTGTGAACAGTTTAAGCCCCTTTAAAATCAGAAAAAACCATACATATATTACAAATCACCCGAAACGCAAATAACATTTCATTTCTTTGCCACGTATTTGACCAACAGGAGCCAAACGTAAATCATGAGAACTGTCCTTCCCATCCTTTTAATTTCCTGTTGCGGAATAGCGTTGATGAACTGCGGGGAAAAAAAGGCCGATGGCCCCACCACCACCTTCACAAAGATCGATTCCCTGACCGACCGCTACCTGTCCTTGCAGGACAGCATGTTGCAGTCGTGGAATATGATGATCAACGACGACAACCAGAAGCTCAAAGCCATGCACAACCTGCTGCACGAGCTCATTGTTTCCACCCCCGACAAACGCGAAGTGCTGAGCGGATACGAAGAGCAACTGAGCCAGCTTTACCGATTGCGATACACGCAAAAATCCATGGGCAATGCCGACGTGGTGGAAGAATATGATTTTGCCTCGACCTCGCTCATCAACGAGCTGATCACCATGGCCGAATCCAAAAGCGAATTCACCTATAACACCACCCTACAAAAACTGGTGGACGATATCCAGCAGGCCGACCAACGGGTGAACAACTACCGCGAAGAATACGACTTCATCACCAGCCATTACAACCAATTCCTCACTCGGAACAAGCCCGATCTGAAAGAGATCGCACACAGCGATTCGCTGGAGATGAAGCCACTGTTCCAAATGGTGTCAGTTGAATAAATTTTCTTGAATAGGCTCGTGTTCGTGCGGGCTTCGTCATTCCACAAATCGCGCTTCCACCCTCCTGTTCAGCTGGCGGGCTTCTTCAGTGGATGCAGCTACCAGCGGTTTGCTTTTTCCATAGCTAAAAATTTGGATCCGCGAAGGCGCGATACCCTGCGATGTGCAATAGGCTGCCACGGTCTGGGCGCGCTTGAAGGAGAGTTCTTTGTTGTAACGGTCGCCTCCCACGTCGTCGGTGTGGCCCGAAAACTGGACGTTCGTGTCGGGGTGAGTTTCGAGCCATCCCACCAACTGGTCAAGCTCCTCAAATGATGAGCGAAGGAGTTTATAGCTATCGAATTCGAATTGGATGTTTCGCAGCACATAGTCCTTGTCCCACTCCACCTCGCCGGCCAAAAACACGGGGGCGCTGGGCGGTTCTACAGGCAGTGCGTTATGCGGGATCACCTGCACATCGTCGATGTAGTAATAGGCGCTGTGGGCCAGCATGACCTCTTGTATGGGCTGAAATTGAATTTTGTAGAAGCGCGTGTCTTCATCGGAAGAGAAATTGCCGATGAGCAAATATTTCTCCCCGCCCCTGGCCCGGTATTCCATCGAGGCCTGTTCCCAATAGCCCGTCCTCAAGGTCAAGGCAGAATCCTGGACGATGGCAAGCGTGGGTTCGAGCTTCAACACCTTGTCGTGCCGTAGCGGCGCCGTGGTGTCCGCCAGGTGCAGGCCGATGCGGTCGATGGAATACATTGAATAAGAAGACAATTTATAGCGAAACTCGATGTGATAGAGCGAATCCTTCGCGAGGGGTGTCGTGAGGCGGCATTGGAGGTATTCGCGGTAGCTCTTGTCGTTGTCGGACCAGGCGTAGACGCCCGTGTAGCCTTGTCCCTCGTAGGCTTCGGCAACACCGGCCCAGTTATAGGGCACGCCGGCTTCTCCGCGGCTGCAGGCATGAAAGTGGTCAGGGGTGCCGGCAGAGGCGCTGTACCAGCCGGGTATTTTGAAATCCGCTTTATCTTGTGTGTAGCTGCCGGGACAGTGATCGTAGTCTTCAAAACCGCCGTTGGGCACCAGGTTCTGGGCGGCGAGAGGGGTCACGGTCAACAGGGCGGTGAACGTTGTGAAGAGGAGTTCAGAACGCAGCGCAAGCTTCATGGTCGTGCA
>CBIHQM010000333.1:0-7894 GCA_966211885.1 uncultured Chryseolinea sp. | reverse complement strand
AGGGTAGGTGAGAAACTCTTTTTCGGTTTCAGTGACCACGGCCTTTTGCGCCGTTGCCAGCAACGGGAAAACGAAAAGAAGGGAAAGGAAAATGCGAATGTTCATAAAGTTAAAAGTGCAGGGATAGGGTGAATGTTAAATATTGGGATGCCGGTAAAAGCAATTTCCAACCCTGGAAATGAGGACGCGCGGCTTCTCCTGTGCCATGGAAAGCCGTAAATTCATAGGCCTGGAATGGGAGAATTTGGCGTTTTTCTTTCACAAGCTGAAAATAACCTTTAGCAAGCCTTAAATGAAATAAATCATACTTCAAAAGGTTTAATGTTATCGAATAGTAAATAAAAGAAAGTTTTGAACGATAAAAAAGCAACAAAACGAAAGTATAATTTATTTTTATTGCTACTTTTGCTTTGTCACGAATAAAAGACAAGGACATATGAAATATCTGGGGATAGAGGCATCCGACCTCATCAAATCAGGGGGGATACACACGGCCAGGGAGATTTGCCAGCAGCCGGAACTTTGGAAGAAAACATTTGAAGAGATTAAACATCAGGAAGTTGCCATCGCCAAGTTTATGGACGAGGCATTGGCCAATACCAAGCGGATCATTTTAGCCGGCGCCGGCACCAGCGCCTTTATCGGCCTTTCCCTGCGCGGTGTCTTTCAACGCCATTCGGGCATCGTCACAGACTGCATCGCCACGACCGACATCGTTTCGCATCCGAAAGATTATTTAACACCGGAGATCCCAACACTGCTCGTTTCCTTTGCGCGCTCGGGCAACAGTCCCGAAAGCGTAGCGGCCATTGCCTTGGCGGACGAAATATGCCATACGTGCTATCACCTCATCATCACCTGCAATGCCGAGGGAAAATTGGCGCACTACTCCTCGAAGTCGCGCCACTATATCATTAATCTTCCACCCGAATCCAACGATCAAAGCCTGGCCATGACCAGCAGCTATTCCACCATGTTGTTGGTGGGCCTGCTCATCGCGAAGCGGAAAGATTTGAATACGTTGGAGAGCAGTGTGGAAACCGTTATCAAATATGGCCGCAAATTGATCGAGCTCTATGCCGGAGATTTCCGGGAGATCGCCAAAAAAGATTTTCGCCGCGCCGTGTTTCTCGGCTCAGGCCCGTTCTTCGGAACCGCCACCGAGTCGCACTTGAAATTGCAGGAATTCACCGATGGCAAAGTGATCTGTAAAAATGATTCGTACCTGGGCTTCCGTCATGGACCAAAAGCCGTAGTGGACGAAACCACGTTGGTGGTGTACCTGTTGACGAACAACACCTACGCCTATCACTACGAAAGAGATCTCATCCTGGCCATGAAGAAAGGAACGCCACCGCTCTTGGAAATCGGCATTTCAGAATCAGAGATCAAAGACATCACCTTGCAGCATGCGTTTCAGCTTTCCGAAAATGGAAAGTCGGTAGAGGAGGAGTTCCTTGCCGTTTGCTACATCATACCGGCGCAGTTGCTGGGCTTCTTCAAATCGCTCGCCTCGGGGCTGATGCCCGACGCACCATCGGCCACGGGCGCCATCACGCGTGTGGTGGAGGGGGTAAACATCTATTCGCTCACATAAAAGCCCTTTGGAAAATGCAACGGTCTTTCTATACTGGCTTTTAATTCCCGAAAAGAACTATGGAGAAACATTTCGATGTATTGGTGGTGGGCGAATTGAATGTAGACCTGATCCTGAACACCATCGACAAATTCCCCGAGATGGGCAAAGAAGTGCTGGCGCATCAAATGACGCTCACGTTGGGCAGCAGCTCGGCCATCTTTGCCAGCAACCTCAGTACGTTGGGAACGAAAGTGACTTACGCCGGCAAGATCGGCCTCGACAACTTTGGCGACCACATCCTGTCCAGCCTGCACGCGAAGGGCGTGGATACCAGTAATATCCTCCACACCCCGCAACACAACACGGGTGCCACCATCGTATTGAATTTTTCGGAAGACCGCGCCATGGTGACCTACCCGGGCGCGATGAGTCACCTGACACTTGAGGATATCTCCACCGACAAGCTCCTCCAGGCGCGACACCTGCATTTAAGCTCCATCTTTCTTCAACAAGGTATCCGCAAAGATATCGTCGCCCTCTTCCGGCAAGCCAAGGCGCTCGGTCTCACCACTTCGATCGACCCGCAGTGGGACCCTTCCGAGACGTGGGGCCTCGACCTGAAGGCCTTGCTTCCCCACGTCGACATTTTCATGCCCAACACGGCAGAACTAAAAGCCCTCACGGGCATCGCCGACCTCCAGGAGGCGTTGGCCTGCATTCGCGAATTCGGCAACGCATTCGTGGTAAAGAATGGCAGCGAGGGCGCCTACCTCTGGGATGGCCAGTCGCTTTACCACCAACGCGCCTTCCTCAACACATCGGTGGTGGACAGCATCGGCGCGGGCGACAGCTTTGATGCGGGCTTCATCCATAAGTTTTTGCAACAACGATCCTGGCAGGAATGCCTGGAGTTCGGCGCGCTCACGGGCGCCATCAACACGACACGTCACGGCGGCACAGGCGCATTTGAAAACCTGAGCCTGGTCAAGACCATCGCACAATCCACTTTTAACTACACGTTTTAAAATGCGCTTACAAGACAAACTGAAAGCTCTCGGACAAAACGGCAAGGCATTGCTGGCCACCAATTTCTATAATTTTGAAACCCTCTCTGGCGTGCTGCAGGCGGCAAAGGCAACCCACAAGCCGATCATCCTTCAATTGTCGGAAAGCTCCATTCAATACCTCGGGTTGCGCGTAGCCGCCGGGTTGGCGAGAACGGCGTTGGAGGAGTATGGGGTGGAGGGCTGGCTTCACCTCGATCATGGAAGCTCGCAGGAAATGGCACATCGCTGTCTCGATGCCGGTTTCGATTCGGTGATGATCGACGCCAGTGAAAAACCTTTTGAGGAAAATGTGAAGATCACCTCCGCGGTCGTGAGGCTGGCGGAAAAATATAATGCAAATGTTGAGGCAGAGTTAGGATACGTGGCAAAGCTGGGGCAGGTGCAAAAGGTGAGTCAATACACGCAGCCGGAAGAAGCAAAGCGATTCATTGATGAAACGGGGGCACATGCCCTGGCGATCGCGATCGGTTCGGCACACGGTTTTTACAAAGAAACGCCGCAGTTGCAACTCGAATTGTTGTCGGCCATTCACGCAGCCACGCCGGCGGCGCTGGTGTTGCACGGGTCGTCGGGCATTCCGGAAGCACAGATCCGTGAGGCGGTGAAGCGCGGCATCACCAAGGTGAACCTGGCCACGGAGACGAAGAACATTTTTATGAAAACGCTGCAACAAGTATTACAGGATAATGATGAAATAGATTTGCGCAAGATCTTTCCGCAGGCCACGCAGTCGGTGGTGAAGCTGATCGGCGAGAAATTGGAAGTGGTTTCCCCTAACTAAAATATACCATGACAATTGTAAAACGATTCGGCGTCTGGCTGCTCTTTATAACCGTTGCGGCACAGGCGCAAACACCCGATCAACTGCTCCTAAAAAATTATCGGCCGAAATCCATCTATAAAATTCCCATCACCCGGATCGAGAAAGCAAAGTTTCCGGTCATCGACATGCACTCGCATCCTTACGGCAAAACCAAAGCCGATATTCAGGAATGGGTGAAAACGATGGACAAGTGCGGGATTGAAAAAACACTCATCTTGTCGTATGCCACCGGCGCCAGGTTCGACTCTATCTATCAGGTATATTCGGCCTATGGCAACCGCTTCGAAGTGTGGTGCGGGTTTGATCACACGGGCTATCTTGAACCGGGTTGGTCGGAGCGCGCTGTGAAAGAATTGGAACGTTGTGCGCGCCTCGGAGCCAAAGGCGTAGGGGAGTTGGGCGACAAAGGGCTGGGTGAATTTTATTCGTCGCCCACCAAGGGATGGGGCATGCACATCGATGACCCGCGCATGAAACCGCTTTGGAAAAAATGCGGCGAACTGAAGTTGCCTGTCAACGTTCATGTGGCGGAACCCATGTGGATGTATGAGCCCATGGACTCTACCAACGATGGTTTGATGAATGCCTATGAATGGAAAGTGGACCAGACAAAGCCAGGCATCCTGAGCCATGCGCAGTTGATCAAAACCCTGGAAAATGCCGTGCGCGATAACCCGGGCACTACATTCATTGCCTGTCACTATGCCAACTGCGAATATGATCTCAGCATTCTCGGCAATCTATTCGACAAATATCCGAACTTGTATGCCGACCTCGCGGCCCGCTACGCAGAAACGGCCACGATACCGCGGTATATGAAGGCCTTCTTTGAAAAATACCAGGATCGCATCGTATATGGCACGGACATGGGCGCGAGCCCGGACATGTATGCGTTTACATTCCGCATCCTGGAGTCCAACGACGAGCATTTTTATTCGAACGGCCAGACCGGCTACCATTGGGCCCTGAGCGGGTTTGGGCTGAGCGACGCGGTGCTGAAGAAAGTGTACAAAACAAATGCAATGAAGATTTTAAAACGATAAAGTTGTCGATGGTTTAAAGCAGTAAAAGAACGATGGAGCGGAACAATTTGAAAAGGATCATCTTCCCCCGTGGCTTTGCGGTAGCCATTGATGATTTGGGATGGAATGAAGGCAGCAACCTCTCGCGCCAAACCCCCTCCGGTCCCCACCGTGCCGGCGTGAAGCGTCTATTCGATTTGAACGACTATACCTACGTGGTGGAAGTAGGCAAAGCGGTTGGCGCCCGGATTCAAAGCCTTTTCATCCTCAGTGAGATGGACCGGGAGAATGTGCTGGCCAAATATCCCACCACCACCTATCAGCGCGAGAAATGGAATAACAAAGGCCGGGTGAGCGATAAGGAATTTTCCATCATGGCCTATGTGAAAGAGCAGGCCGCTTTTATGGAATTTGGTTTCCACGGCACCGGCCACGAGTACTGGGCCGGGGATGGCATTCAACGCCGGGCGGAATGGTACAACCTGATCGACCGCAAGCCCTGGCCGGAGAACGACCTCCGGAAACACATCCAGGGGTTCATCGAGATCATGGCCCAATATGACATCACCCCACGACACGGCCACTCTTTCCCCGAAAGCTTCGTGCCTTGCGCCTATAGTTATTACTGGAATCCCGACGGCGACTATAGCCTGGGGAAATTGCTGACCGAAGCCGGTGTGAAATATGCGAACACCGATTTTGCACAAATCCCCGAACTGTCGCCTCCACCCGAAACCAACGGTGGCGGCTTCGACCACGGCACGCACGTGATCAATCGCATGAACTACGGCAACCTTTGGTATGAACTGCAATCGTTGCCCAAAGTGCTCATCGACATGCAAAGCACCGACATCGTGGAAAGCCATTGGGTGAACTGGTTGGCACAAGACGATTTTGTGCAAGCCGACGTGACGACACAGTGGATCAACTACTACAAAAAATTTCAAAAGCTGGAAGATCGCTACATCGCCAAGAACACCGAACAGTTGCACTCTCAATGGCTCTATCGCCGGTATACCCAAGTAACAGAGACACGCGAGGGCTCCGTGACGATCGACAACGGCGATATGCCGAAAGAAGCCTATGCCCGGGACATATTGGGCAACATGGTGTTGAAGATCCTGTTGAAAAAAGGAGAACATGTTTCATCGGCGACACTCAATGGCGGGATGATCCCCGCGTATTATGAAGCGGAAGGGTTTGCCTTTTTATATCTCCCACAACTTGCCCCTCAGCCCTATGAACTAACGTATACCCTTGGAGCGCAATCCATGCCCGTGCACGTTTTTCATGATGGGACGTACAACCCATATGCCATACGTCGGGAAGGAAATGAATTGCAGGTCGACTTAAAAATGTATGGCGAACAAACCGTGAAGATTAAGTGCCCTAAGCCCGGCAACGTTGCCGTCTCGGGAAGAGGTTTGGAGATGAAGCGCTTTGTTCACGACGGCGAGTATCTACACGCCACCGTGCGCGCGTTGGACATGCAGGGCTCGCGCGGTGAGATAAAAATTCAGTACGCGACAGACGTATTTTAGATCTTTAACGGGATGTGATGGTTTAACGTGATCCCGACTTTCGAGCCGTAAAAACTTCTTTCACCATGCTAAAAGACCGATCTTTTTTTACGCCCTTCATCGCCTGTTTCATCCTGGTGATCGTCACGGCGTGCACCAAGGAACGTGAGGCGCACACGACGTGGTCGATCTATCGCGGCGATGCCGGCAGCACGGGGTATTCGACGTTGGATGAGATCACACCAGAAAATGTGAACCAACTGGAAGTGGCCTGGACGTATCACACGGGAGATGCGCGGGAAGGGAACCGTTCGGCGATTCAATGCAATCCGATTATAGTAAACGGCAAGATGTACGTCACTTCGCCGCAGTTAAAACTCGTCGCCCTCGAACCGGGCACGGGAAAGGAACTGTGGAAGTTCGATCCCTTTGTGAACAGCGAGGCAACGGGCGTTAACCGCGGTGTAACGTATTGGGAGAAGGGAACAGACAAACGGATATTCTTTTCAGCAGGTCCCCATCTCTATGCCCTCAACGCCGACAACGGCAGTCTGATCCCAACATTCGGTGTCGCAGGCCGCATCGATTTGCGCGATGGTTTAGGTAGAGACCCCAGCATGTTGGCAGTGTGGGCCACATCCCCCGGCATTATTTATGGCGACTTGCTCATACAGGGCACAGCGCTCGGTGAAGGCTACGATGCAGCCCCAGGCTTTGTGCGGGCCTATGATGCGGCCACCGGAAAGATTGCCTGGACGTTTCACACGATCCCCCAACCCGGCGAATACGGTCACGACACGTGGGATAAAGACGCCTACACGCAAGTGGGGGGCACCAACAGTTGGGCTGGGATGACTCTGGATGAAAAGCTTGGTCTTGTATTTATCCCCACAGGGTCGCCAGCGTTCGATTTTTATGGGGGCAACCGGAAAGGAGAGAACCTCTTTGGCAATTGCCTCATCGCGCTGGACGCTAAAACCGGTACGCGCAAATGGCACCACCAATTGGTGCACCACGATCTGTGGGACTACGACCTTCCCGCGCCACCAACCTTGGTGAGGCTCCACAAGGACGGAAAAAAAATCGACGCCGTGGCCCAGGTCACCAAGATGGGCATGGTCTTTTTGTTCGAACGGGAAAGTGGCAAGCCTGTGTACCCCATTGAAGAGCGACCCGTACCCAAGTCTGACCTGATGGCGGAAGAGACCTGGCCCACGCAGCCGTTTCCTGTAAAACCGTTGCCCTTTGTGCGGCACAACTTTACCGAAGGTGACATCACGGATATTTCGCAAGCGTCCCACGACTATGTAAAAGCAAAGATCACCGGCGCCCGCAAAGGCAGCATTTATACCCCACCCAGCACCGACGGCGTGGTGCAGTTTCCCGGCACGCGCGGTGGCGCAGAATGGGGCGGCGCTTCATTCGATCCGGAAACCGGAGTTTTGTATGTGAATGCCAATGAAATTCCGCTGCTCATCAAAATGAAAGCGATGGAGATGTCGGACGGACAGTTGCTGGCCTCGGCGGGCGAGAAAGTGTATACGCTGAACAACTGCACGATGTGTCACGGTGCCGATCGCGCAGGCACCGGCGTTTTTCCTTCGCTGCAAAATCTGGCCAAGCGAAAAAAGGAAGACGCCGTACGCACCCTTTTGCAGACCGGACGTGGACAAATGCCCGCCTTCCCCAATATTTCCGCAGCGGATAAAGACGCACTCATCGCGTATTTGTTTGATAAAAAAGAGGCTTCCCAAAAACCTGCAAACACCCCATCCCAACCCACCACGTACCGCTATGTGCACGACGGCTGGAATGCGCTCACCGACGAGGAAGGCTACCCCGGTGTGAAGCCGCCCTGGGGTACACTCAATGCCATCGACCTG
>CBIHQM010000332.1:0-7929 GCA_966211885.1 uncultured Chryseolinea sp. | reverse complement strand
CGACACCGTGATCTTGAGCAACGGCGAAAAGATCGAAACCAAAATTCTCATTTGGGCTGCGGGTGTAACGTCGAAGGTCTTTGAGGGAATGCCCAAGGAAAGCTACGGACGCGGCCGCCGCTTGTTGGTGGACGAGCATAATAAAGTGAAAGGCGTGGACGCCATCTATGCCATTGGCGACACGAGCTTCCAGACGACTGACAAAAATTACCCGGAAGGTCACCCGCAGTTAGCGCAGGTGGCCATCCAGCAAGGCAAGCTGTTGGCGAAAAACCTCGTGGCGCAGCAAAAACAAAAACCGATGAAGCCCTTTGCCTACAACGACAAAGGATCGATGGCCATCATTCGCCGGAACAAAGCCGTCGCCGACCTTCCAAAGGGCCTCTTCTTCCGTGGTTTCATTGCCTGGGCGATGTGGCTTTTCATCCACTTGTTGTCGCTCATCAACTACCGGAACCGGCTCAAGACCCTCTATAACTGGACCGCTGCCTACTTCACCCGCGACCAGTCCTTGCGGATGATCATACGACCCAGCCGTAAGGAATAAGCGGTCGACCCGGCATTCAATGAACGACAGCGTTTAGAATTCGCAGACACGAAATGCGGGTGGTTGAACAATCACCGGTGAAGGTTGTTCTACAAATGTTTGTATCTTCGGCTACGGTTTTCGGGGATCGCCAACCTTTATCAAGTTCCCATGAGCTGCATCAGACACCTGCTTACGATTCACCAAACGGAATGGTCGGTCTACTCCGCACTGACCACGGTGGAAGGTTTGTCACATTGGTGGACGCCCCGTGTAAGTGGCGACCCCGGGGAAGGCGGCACGCTCCGGTTCTACTTCGGCGATTATTACAAGGAAATGGAGGTGGTGAAAAATGAGCCACCAAAAATGTTGGTTTGGCGCTGCACAGAAGCAGTACCCGAGTGGATCGATACAGTGATCACGTTCGAGATCATCAAACGCGCGGAGAATGTTTGCCAGGTGTTGTTCAACCATGATAAATGGCCACCCTTTACCCGCCTGTTCTACCAATGCAGCTACGACTGGGCCATGTTCCTGAGAAGCTTAAAAAAATACGTGGAGACCGGCATGGGCCATCCCTATCCAAATCAGCACGCCTGGGATGCTTCCGTGAATACGGAGGGCGCCTATTAACTCAGGCTACGCTAAAACCTCGATAGCCGCAAGCTTCAGTTGCTTGCGATATTGCGACGGGCTGATGCCAGCATACGTCTTGAACCACTTTGTAAAATTGGAAGGATCGTAGGTGAGCCGGCGGGCCACTTCGTTGATGCTGTTGTCAGGATTTTGCAAAAGTTCTTTAGCAATATCCAGGATCTTGTGTTCGTAGAAAAAACAGGGATGTTTTCCGGTGAGGTCTTTGATCACATTGCTCAGGTGCGTAGGATGGATGAAAAGACGCGACGCGATCTCGCGGAGTTCGAACATTTCCTCGACATCACCCGCCAGCACATCCTCGAGATGCCGGTCCAGAAGGCGTAAATAATCTTTGAGGATCTCTTCGCTGCGTTGCATACCGTTTTTTGGGTTTACTATCTTATCGTTGAAAATTCCAACACCGTTGGCAGCCCTTTCGTTTTTCTATGCCCAAAGAAATCGAGGCAAAGAAATGCGCCGTCCGCTTTCGGCGGGAGGGCCTTTCCCGAAAAGCCAGGTTCAGTGCCCATCCTAAGTCAAAGACGCAGCCGTCCGGGGTTTATTTTTCGCCGGTAAGCTTGGTGATCGGTGTCAGCTCCACTTTGCGAAATTCCACCTCGGAGCCTTCTGCCTGCAGGGCGATCTGCCCTTTACTGGCCGAGCAGTTGGTGCCATAGTTGACCAGGTCTCCGTTCACCCACACTTTAATAGCGCTTCCCAGGCACTCGACCACCATGGTGTTCCATTGGCCCAATGGCTTTTCAGAATTGTCGGTGAGATTCTTGATGCGGCGTTCCTTCCCCTCTGTCGTGCCCCAGTCCTTTTTGGGACCACGGCGCTTTTCCATATCCGGCACGGTAATGTCTTCGACGATACACCAGAAGTCGCCCGCGTTTTCATGCATCATCTGCGCCTCGATGGATTTCGGAAACATTTTGTAAAGCGATCTTGGTGTGGAAGCATGCAAGAGCACGCCACAATTGCCGGGTTTGCCGGGAAAGCGATACTCTACCTGGAGGCGATAGTTTTGATAGACCGCATCCGTAATGATATGTCCTTCGGGCGTGGCCAAACTCACCAACATGCCCTGGCGAATAATGAAGGGCGTGGGCACCGAGGCGCTACTGTCCATGGCAGGAACATCGATGTGCCAGCCGGTAAAATCTTTCCCGTTAAAAAGCGAGCGCGTTTGGGCATTGGCGGTAAAGGTCAAACATAAAAAGGCAATCAGGGCAATGGACTGTAATTTCATAGGGGGTTCTGATTCAGGTTGAATATTGTAGAAATAGGATTTGCTTGATCAGGCCGGTGAAGATAACATTTTGTGCATAAATCACCGGCAGGGGTATGCCGGTGAACATTACCGGTGAAGAGCGGAAACCGGTGCGTTTGATTTTTTTAAGTCGCCGCTATTGAACAATTTTAAGACATGATACGGAAACCACCCACCCTGGACCCCTATCCAAAAATATACTTGTATCGCCGCCTCGTGCAGGCCAAGCTTTTCATCGACGACCATTACGCCGAAGCAATCGACATCGACAACATGGCCGACGAAGCCACGTTCTCCAAATTTCACTTTATCCGGTTATTCAAAACCACGTACGGCAAATCGCCACACCAATACCTGACCAGCGTCCGCATCGAAAACGCAAAGCAGCTCCTGCAAACCGACATCACCGTGACCGAAACATGCGAACGCGTAGGCTTCAACAGTATCACCTCCTTTATCGGATTATTTAAACGATTCACCGGCCTCACGCCATCGGCCTATCAACAGCAACAACACGACCGCCGCGCCGCCCTCATCCAAAACCCGCTCCACTTCATTCCCAATTGTTTTGCCGAAAAGAAAGGCTGGACCCCGCCCCATCCCAAACCGTAACGCAACCCGAGGTCGAACGTCCGAAAATAGCAATTTTCAAGAGGCCCTCTTTCCCTGCTTGGGCCCACCTTTACACCACAACAAACGCAAAAAAATATGATCACAAAAATGAACCACGTCAGCATCTTCGTGCTGAACCAGGACAGTGCCTATGATTTCTACGTAAACAAACTCGGCCTCAAAGTCCACACCGACGCCCCCATGGGCCCCGGCGCGCGCTGGCTCACGGTCTGCCCACCCGACCAACCCGACCTGGAAATTTCCCTGATGGCCATCGAAGAAGGCATGATGTTCAAAAACGGCACGGCCAAACACATGCGCGACCTTGTCAAACAAGGCACCTTCGGCTTCGGAGTCTTTGAATGCAAAAATCTTTTAGCGACCTACGAGGAATTGAAAGCCCGCGGCGTAGAATTCACAAAACCCCCGACGAAAGAATTTTATGCTTTCGAAGCGTTGTTTAAGGACGATTCGGGGAACTGGTTTTCATTGGGGGAGAAAAATTAGAAGACAGGTAATAAGGAGCCAGAATTTAGTAGGCAGTAGTCAGTAGCCAGTAGGGGTTTGGGCGTGGGAGTGTGTGGGCAAGTGTGAGTTTTGAATTTAGGTGTAATAGCGACTACTTGATCTGACGGTACTGGATTTTTGTAGGTTAAATCTTGACCTATTTTAATTTCATTGTACGCTCTGGATTCCTCTTTGTACTCCGTTTTTATTCACCCCCAACTCCAAGCTCACTGGCTACTAACCACTGAAATTTCGCCCACTACCGGCTACTGGCTACTGACTACTGGCTACTGAATGCCGAGAACAAGCTTCTGGCTCCTGCCTTCCGGCTCCTGAATTCCCACTACATCGAATCCCTCAGAATCTCCACCGCCCTATCCTGCTCCTTCAGTTGCAACGAAGCAAACCCCAACCGAAGTGCGTTGTAATTTTTCGTGTGCGTATTATACAACGATCCGTCACCAATAAGCAACCCCTTCTTCGCGGCGTGTGCCGACATCTTTTTAAGATCCACATCGCGAAAGGTTCCCCAGATCGACATGCCGCCGTCGGGTACCTTGAAGGTGATGCGGTCGTGGAGCATGTCTTTCAGTAGCGCGGCAAAATGATCGCGGCGTTCGTGATAGAGCTTTACTACTTTTTTGATGTGGCGTCCCATGACGCCGTTGTGATAGAGGGCCGCGATGGCGGCTTCCATCATGCTGTCGCCTTGCCAATCCATGGAGCGGCGCAGGTGGGCTACGGCGTCGATAAAGTTTTCGGGGGCGATGATGAATCCCACGCGCACAGAGGGCGCCAATGTTTTGCTGAGCGTGCCGATGTAGATCACGTTTCCGTGTTGGTCCAGGCTGGCCATGGGCAGGATGGGGTTGCTCGCGTAGTGGAAGTCATAATCGTAGTCGTCTTCGATGATGGCAAACCGGTAGCGCGCAGCCAAATCCAGCAGGCGGATACGCCGCTCGGGGGTTAAAGTTACCGTGGTGGGATGATGGTGGTGGGGGATGACGTAGATGAGTTTGATCTTTTTCTTTTTACACAAGGTTTCGATCGCGTCGACGTCGATGCCCTGGTCGTCTACCGGCACGCGCAGGATCGTGGCGCCGGCCTGGCGGAAGGTGAGGGTGGCGGCGAAGTAGCTGGGTTCTCCCACGATGACGGCGTCGCCGGGTTTGATGAGGAGTTGGGTGGTGAGGTAGATGCCCATTTGCGCCCCCTTGGTGATCATGACATTGTTGGCGGTGATGGGCAATCCGCGCGTGTCGCTTAGGAATGGGGCGAGTGTTTCGCGCAGGTAGTCGGGTCCTTTTGGCGTGCCGTATTGATAATATTTTCTGAAACCCCTCGACCGGGCCACGGTCCGGAATTCGCGCAGGAATAATTCCGTGGGCGCCAGCCGCGTGTCGGGGAAACCATCGTTGATGGCGAGCAAGTTCGGATCGCGGAATTGTCCGACGGGAAAGGGGATTATTTTCTTCTCGTCGATATGAAAAAATGTTTTCCCGGGATATTGCCCGATCTCTTCTCCGGGCTTGATCTTTTTCGGCTTGATGTCCGGCAGGTCGCGCACCACGAAGGTTCCCTTGCGGGGGATCATCTCGATCCACCCCTGGGCCATCAATTCATCATAGGCCGCCAACATGGTCTTTCGATGGATCCCGATGTGCTCAGCCATTTCGCGCGACCCGGGTAACTTCAGTCCCCGGCGCAACGCACCACGGCGGATGTGGTGAATGATGGCATTGGTGATCTGCAGATAGACCGGCGCGTCTGCCTTCCGGTCAAGCTGAATAAGGTCGTTTAAAACATGCATGGCTGGACTACCTTGGTTCTTATTTCTGGACTAGTAGAATAGTCCACTAAAGATAGACCTTTGATCGGTAATCGTAAACGTCATGAAAAAATATCAAGACCTGGCCATCCTGCTGTTGCGGGTGGCCACTGCAGCAAATTTTTTGTCACCCGTGGCCAGCCGGTTGGGATTTTGGGGAGAGCAGGGGAGCGGGTGGGCTGCTTTTGTGGTATATACCGGCGAAGTGAATTCGTTTGCCTCACCCCACATCGTTCCGTTGTTGGCCGTCATGGCCACGGTGCTGGAAACAGCTTTGGCGCTGATGCTCCTCGCCGGTTGGATGACGCGCTGGGCCGCACTGGGCGCTGCGGGACTAACCTTTATTTTTGCTCTCACGATGACCTACTCCTTTGGTGTAAAAAGTCCCCTGGACTATGCGGTGTTCGTGGATTGCACCTCGGCTTTTTTATTGGCTACGATGCCCGCCTATCGATGGAGCATTGATCAGCTGTTGGACCGCCAATGACACAATGAATTCTGCTGGAGATTTATTGCCGGAATAAACGAAATTGAATGAAGATGCTCAATGCTAATACCATGAAGTCAAATGAAGATGTGATCGCTCAGCTTGCTGCGTTGGAAAAGATTGCCCTCCAACTGGAGCCTTCTGCTTCCCAGCGGCAGGCCATCGCTCAACAAGCTTTCGGCTATATCGATGAATTTATCACCGCTTTGCCGGATGCTCCGGGCTACAAAGAAAAGTCCTGTGATGCGCTGAAAGCCCTGACGATCGACGATCGCGGCAAATCGTTTGATGAACTGCTCCATATATTGCGCGATGAGGTGGACCAATCCGGCATTAACTCCGCAGCCGGAACTCACATGGGCTATATCCCTGCCGGAGGATTGTGGACGAGCGCCGTGGGCGATATGCTGGCGGCAGCGGCGAACCGGTATGTTGGTATTTTTTATTCCAGTCCCGGCGCCGTGCGCATCGAGAACCAAATGATCCAGTGGCTTTGCTCGATCATGGGCTATCCCGCCACGGCACACGGCAACCTAAGCTCGGGCGGTTCCATGGCCAGCCTCATCGCCATTCAGACCGCACGCGAGGCGCATCAAATCGATTCTACGAACGTAAGGCAAGCGGTGGTCTATTTCACCGGGCAGGCGCATCACTGTCTGCACAAGGCGTTGCACATAACCGGTTTGCACGAAGCGCAGCAGCGCATCATCCCCATGAATGCGCGCTATCAAATGGACACTCGTGCACTCGCCGACATGTTGCGTCAGGATAAAGACAACGGCTTGATGCCCTTTCTCGTCATCGGCACCGCAGGCACCACCGACACCGGGGCCATCGATCCGTTGGATGCCATCGCTGACATCTGCGAACAATACAACGCCTGGTTTCATGTGGATGCGGCCTATGGCGGATTCTTTCAGTTGCTCGGGGAGATCGCTGTGAAATTCAAAGGCATCGAACGATCAGATTCGCTCGTGATGGATCCACACAAAGGCATGTTCCTTCCCTACGGCACGGGCGTGGTGCTGGTGAAGGATGCTCATACGTTGCTGCGCACCTACTCCCACCAGGCCTCCTATATGCAAGATGCCTATGGCTTCGACGAGATCAGTCCTTCCGATTGCAGCCCCGAGCTATCGCGGCATTTTCGCGGCCTGCGCATGTGGCTTCCTTTGCACTTGCATGGCGTGAATGCGTTCAAAGCTAACCTGGAGGAAAAGCTTCTCCTCTGCCGTTACTTTCACGAGGCTGTAAAAGAGTTGGGCTTCGAAACTGGTCCGGACCCGGATCTGTCGATCACACTTTTTCGATATCCGTCGAAGGACAGCAATGCCTTCAATCAACAATTGTTAAAAGCCCTGCATGCCGACGGCCGCTGTTTTTTCTCCTCAACCCAGATCAACGGCCAGGTGTGGATCCGTTGTGCGGTGTTGAGCTTTCGGACGCATTTGAAAGAAATTCAACTGGCGTTGATGATGGTGGTGGAAAATTTGGAGCGGATAAAAGAGGAAGGTAAGTTGAATTAAAATTGACAAGGAGGGAAAGACCTACCGGCTATTTTGTTGATCATAGAAAAAGTACTAAGCCGGTCTCTTTTTTTCAATGAGAATATATTTTCTGGCATTTCTATTATACTGAATTAAAAATCCTTTGCTCCGAAGGTGTTTGATCATTCTTCTAACTGTTTTTTCCGAACAACCGAATTTTTTGCATAGCTGTCCTGGCGATTTAAGGTCTTCTTTTCTTATCAGGCTAAGTAAGTAATCAAGACGATCGGAGTAGAGCAGGTAGTTCATTTTTTTTCTTATGGATCACGTTATTCCACAAGTGTCTGAATTTTTACAGTATATTTTCTTTTGATAAGAGCGATAGTAATACGCCTCATTTTTGCTCCCAGAGCCGCCATTTTGTTCGTTGGCGCGGCATTTGCGATGAATTTAATCAAGAAATTATTCCAAAAAACCGTGTAAACATACACAACGTTAAGGCTAGGTATTGACTATTTTTTTGCGCTACGGCCTTAAATAGTCTGATGGACATTTTTTGTCCGTCGGATCAAT
>CBIHQM010000331.1:0-7931 GCA_966211885.1 uncultured Chryseolinea sp. | reverse complement strand
TTTTTTTTTGAGGGTGCTTATTCGAGCACCCGGCGGAGATAATTTACTTGTCCGAGGTGGTAATTTAAATGGGTCAGCAACTGCACAAACAGGTAGCTCTTGGAACGTTTGGCACCGTCGAAAACCAGCGGGTAGTCGGCCTCCAGTTGGTCTGGGGTGAGGTCTTTCACGGTTTTGTTGATGATGGGGATGAGTTCTTCCAGTTGCGCCACCAGGTCTTTTCGCGGCACGCCCTTTCTGATAAATTCCTGGTCGCGGTCGCGGACATAGCCGGTTTGGGCGAGTACGGTCCCGAAAAGATAATTCGAACCCCCAATAATATGTAAAGCAAGATTGCCACTGGAGTTCTTCACAGACCCATGGGTCTTCCAGAGGTTTTCTTCGTTTTTAAATAAGTTGATCTCTTCGATCAGCTTGCGGATGTCTCTTTCATAAAAGCTTGCTAATACGCTGCTTAACATAACCCTAGCATTAAGTTGTAAAATCAAGAACCTGGTACCGCTGTGGCGCGGAATGGAATAGCCCAATCTTAAGTTCGCAATTCTAAAAACAACTATCGCGAACTTGTGATAAGAATTTTCGCGGCTCGAAATAGGAGCAGTCAGGGCTAAAGCCCGGATGAGTGAGGTGTCTTGGTCTCTGGCCTATGCACACATCTTTTGAAGCGAAAGGAGATAGGTGAGTGATCACCCCTAAAATTAGGCCTATGTTCGGAAATCTAATCTGCGAGTAAAATCTTGAATAACCCCGGACTTTAGTCCGGGGTACGGACAACTTACTTATGACGGGCTTTAGCCCTGACTTTTCCTCAGTATGTATCACTGTCTGCCCAATCATCGGCGTAGTCAGGGCTAAAGCCCGTGATTAGATAGGGCTTGTGTCCCCGGACTGAAGTCCGGGGTTATTCAATAACTAAAACCTGGGCTACAAAAGAAAGAGGCCGCCCTTTCAGACAGCCTCTTCTCTGTTATTGCAATCTTCAAGTTTCCATCGCCATTTGTTTTCGTTGGCGGCTCGCGATCTGATTTGATTCTAGTTGGCGGCAACAAATTTTAAACAGACTGGTGCGCCGATCGAGATCTTGATGTTTGTGGGGCTGAGCAATCCTGTTTTTTGATCGCGTTTGAAAACGATGATGTTGTCGCTGTTCTGATTTCCGACCAGCAGAAAATTACCAGTAGGATCGATCGCAAAGTTGCGTGGTGTTTTGCCCAAGGTGGATTGACGACCGATAACAGCAAGCCCGCCGGATTTATCGATGGAGCAGACCACGATCTCATTCTGATCGCCGCGGAGTGATCCATACAGGAATTTTCCATCGGGGGAGATGTGGATGTCGGCAGCATCTATTTTTCCCTGTGCTCCGGAGACAGGCAACGAAACCGATCCCTTGCTCTTCAGTTCTCCATTGGAATAATCAAACACCGTGACCACGCCGGTCATCTCCTGGATGAGATAGGCCTGTTTCCCACTGGCATTAAAAATAAAATGACGCGGTCCGCTTCCGGGGGCAACGCTCGCGAAAGGCTGCGCGGCGGCTTTCAGGGGTTGTTCTTTATTTGCCGTTACCTGGTAGACATTTACTTTGTCCGTGCCCAGGTCGGGGACAAAAAGATAACGGTCGTCGTTAGACAACACCGTAGCATGGACGTGCGGTTTCTCCTGATTGCTTTTTACGCTGCTTCCCGAGTGCTTTATAAATTGAGGTTTGTCGCCCAATGAGCCATCTGGATTGATTGCCACCGCTGCGAGGCTTCCGCCGCCGTAGTTGCCCACAAAGGCCATTTTATTTTTGCTGTCGACAGCCACATAGCAAGGGCCGCCGCCACCGGTGCTGGCGCTGTTGATGAAGGTGATCTTTCCACTGGCGGGATCAAACGAATAGGCATTCACGCTTTCCTTGCCTTCGCCGACTTCGCTCACCGCATAAATGTGCTTGCGGTCGGTCGACACCGTCAGGTACGTCGGGTTTTTTATCGGTTCCGATTCCGTCCTGTACGTTAGTTCCCCGGTGCCGCTGTTGAAGCTATAGACATACATGCCCTTGCTTTTGCCGGGATTGGTGTAGGTTCCAACAACAAGATTGAAAGTTTTTGGGGTTTGTGCATTTCCCGTGAGGAAGAAGCACATCATTAACAGTAGGCTGATCGTAGTTTTCATATTTTAAGTATTCAATAGGTTTCTTTTCATTTATATGCGCCGACCCGCGCCGGCTACTTTACAAATTTCTTCGCGGAGATTCCATTGAGGTCCCACACGATCTTTCCGGCGCGCACGGTCAATTCCGCCTCAAACTTCTGATGGCCTTCGATTTTATTTCCTCCCGCATCTGTAAATCCAAAGGTACCTTCGCGCAAGCTTAACACCGCTACATCGGCAACGGCGCCCACGCTCAGGTTGCCCAGGTCTTCGCGTTTGATCGCTTTGGCCGGTGCCCAGGTGGCACGTCGCAAGGCGTCTTCTTTTGTCATTCCCATGGCCATGTATTTGGACATCACATTCAGTATATCTTTCATTCCCGCGTTCATGCTGAAACGATGAAAGTCTGTGCCAAAAGAATTCGGCGCGAGGCCTTGTTGCAGCGCGGGCATTGCCTCGCTAAACCAAAATCCTGCACCGCCGTGGCCCAGGTCAAATAAAATGCCGCGCTTTTGCGCTTCCATTACAAAGGGCCTCACCTTGCCTTGTTCATCCACCACCGACATTCGTTCGGACACTTTCTCAAAGGAATGCGTGATGATGTCGCCCGGTCGCATGTGTGTGAGCTGGTCTTCCAGGGAATATTGAGGCAAGTGGCATTCCACGAAGAGTGGAACATTTGCGTTTTCGCTTGCGGTGAGGGCGCGATCAAATGGCGACCACGCTTTCCCTTCGTAGTGACCGATCTTCACACCGACAATGATGTCTGGAAATTTCTGGATCGTCGCCACGGTCTTATCGGGATCCATGTCGTTGAGATCTTCTTGTGTTGGCTTTCCACTCATCCCAGTCCCGGCAATATTCAGAAAGGCCAGGATCCGGGTTTTAGATCTGTCGATGACGTGATCCTTGAACACCGAAAAATTGCGCCATCCCGATGTGCCGGCATCCACTACCGTGGTCACGCCCGATTTGGGTGCGAAATCATCGGGCGAGATACTCAAGCTGCCGTCAGCAAACGTTTCCGGGTTGCTGCCGACAAAAACATGCTCGTGGATGTCGATCAAACCCGGGCAAACATAGAAGCCTGTCACGTCGATCACCTGCTTGGCATTTGTCGCTGGAATGTTGGATGCCACCCGGGAAATTTTTCCATCCACGATGGCGACATCCATCACGGCATCGATATTATTTTTTGGATCGAACACATGACCATTTCTTAACAAAAGGTCGATCGCCTGACCCCGTGCCACCGTTGCACAGAGAAGGAAGAACAGGAGCTTTGCAAATGTGAACGCGGTCTTCAATTTTGGTATTTGTCTATTTAGCATCCCACAGCGGGGCGCTGAGTCCGTTGAGGTCCCACACGATCTTTCCGGCGCGAATGGTCAACTCGGCTTCCAGTTTTTGTGTCCCTTTTAATTTTGTGCCCCGCACATCCATGAAACCGAAATCTCCTTTTCTCAATGTAAAGATCGCGACATCCGCATCGCTTCCAACCGAGAGATGACCCAGGTCTTTCCGGTTGATCACATTGGCCGGCGACCACGTGGCCCTGTAGATGGCGTCGGGGACGGTCATGCCCATGCTGATAAATTTTGAAAGCACATTGGCCAGGTCTTTCATCCCCCCGTTCATGCTTTGCGTGTGCAGGTCCGTGCTGATGATGTCAGGTTTAAAACCTTGTTGCATCGCCGGCACAGCCTGTCGCCAGGAGAATGCGCCGCCGCCATGACCAACATCAAACAAGATTCCCCGCTTTTGTGCTTCGAAGACGAACGGTTTCACTTTGCCCTGCTCATCCACCACGGTTTCGCGCTTGTCGGGTCCATAAGAAAAGGTGTGCGTGAAAATATCGCCGGGTCTTAAATGTTTCATGAAAAGCGCTTCGATGGAATTGGGAGGCTCATGCTCACCAAAGTCCACCATCACCGGCACGTTGGCCAGCTTGCCCGCCTCAACGGCTTTATCCACTTGTGTGAAATCGCCCCAATAGTGTGCCGACTTTATTCCCACGATCAGTTGCGGAAAAAGTTGGCGGATCATGTTCGCCGTCATGACGGGGTTCATGTCGTTGACATCCTGCTCTTCGAGGCGGCCCACCATGCCGGTGCCCACGATATTCAGAAAGGCCAGCACACGGGTTTGTGCCTTGTCGATGGTCTGTGTTTTGAACTGCCGAAAATTTTTCCACCCCGACGAACCGGCATCCACAACGGTGGTGACACCCGCCCGGAACGTGAAGCCGTCGGGAGCGACACTCGTGGGTCCGTTGGCAATGTAGGCGTCGTCGTTGCCGTTGTAGACGTGTACGTGCATGTCGATCAGGCCGGGCGTTACCAGCAAGCCGGTGGCATCGATCACTTTTTTAGCGCTCCGGGCCGGGATGTCTGCCGCCACCTGCGCGATCTTGCCGTTGGTGATGGCAACATCCATGACCGCGTCGATCTTGTTTTTTGGATCGATCACGTGGCCGCCTTTCACCAGCAGGTCAATATCCTGCGCAGGCAACACCAGGCTTAGCAACACGAGCAGACTGGTGGGAATGCCACAGAGGATGCTCTTTCGATAAAGCATTTTCATTTTCGATTATGTCAAGTCAAGACCACCGGCCTAAGTGGCCAACGGCGGGCCGCCGGGGATCACGACGCGTCTGCGTTCTGCCTTGTAGGTGGAGCGTTTCGCGGTGAATTTTGCGGTTTGATATTCGCCAAGATAGATGGACCCTGAAAATGCATCGCCCGCAATCGTTCCGGAGAACATGTAGGTGATGCCATCGCCGGGCATCCGGAGATTGCTGCGAAGTTTCACCTGGTCGCCTTCCACCATACCCATCACTTCCTGAACGGAGAAGTCGGACGTGTGCGTGCCCTGGATCCAGTTGCCGTCTTGCTCGATGTAGAGTTTGTGTGTGCTCTTGCTGCTATAAAATTCCACCGTAACGTCCCAATGCCCGTTGATCTTTGCGCTGGGTGCCGCCATCGTAGTCACTCTTGCCGGTCGCTTTTGCGAGAGCAGGTTCACGATGCGTTCGGCTACCACTTTGTCGTTGCCGGGTTGCATTTGGCCGGTGGTGATGTTGATGGACGTCTTGTCTTTTTCACTTCTACCTCCAATGGCAATTCTCGGCTTGTTCCGGGCAAAGATCTCGGCCACTTCTTCGCCCGTGATGTTGAGCTTGTCGGGATCCCATGAAATATTCAACACGGGCGACCGGTTAGAAAGGCCGGTGGGTTCTTCCACAGATGTTTTGATGCCTTCGATTTTTGAAACCTGTTTGGCGATATAGTCCGTATAGGTGAGCCAGGTTTTCCATTCGGCCTGGTGATCGCGCGTCACCCACGCTTCCACGGCGGCGAGCATGCCCAACATTTCTTCTTTGCCCACTTTGTTGTCGCGGCCCGGGCCGTGGTGGGGTGAGCTGGCCTGCCATGCCGACATGAGCAAGTCCTTGCTGCCGAGGACCAGGCCCGCACATTGGGGACCACAAATGGCTTTGCCCCCGCTGTAGACCACGACGGTTGCGCCTTGTTTCAAATGCACATTGGGGATGGTCAGAATTTCTGCTGCCGCATCCGCCATCACGGGAATGTTTTTGGGTTTCGCTTTCGAGGCGATCACTTCCAGCGACAGGGGTTGACCCGGCTCGGACTCCTCGCCGGTCATGATATAGATGAGTGCGGTTCGTGGGTTGATGGCACGTTCCAGTTCTTCGGCGGTCTTCACGGTGACGATTTTGACGCCGATGTTTCGGAGGGCGTGGTCGTATACGTTCCTGGAATATTCAGGGATGATCACTTCATCCTTTTCGAAGCCTTTCAGATCGGGAATGCGAATGAGTTTCTCCGGGTTGCCACCCGTGACACAAGCGGCGGTGATGTGTTTCATTCCCGCGGCACATCCCGATGACACCATTCCCCATTCCGCGCCGGTAACTTCCGCCAGCCGGCGTCCTACGGCGTAGGCCAGTTCATCATACTGAACGAAGTGCCCCGATGCTGCCTTCATGGCGGCGACGACTTCGGGCCGCTCCACCGAACCACCGATGATGGTGAACGTTCCCCTGCAATTGATGATGGGCTCCACACCGATCGATTCGTAGATCGATGGACCGGGTACCAGAGGACCGGATGCGGGATGGACATTGTCTGCCGGATTTGCCGATGCGGCGAGTGGTAAAAAACCTCCAGCAAAAGGCAGGGCAGTTAATTTTTTAACTAAGTCTCTTCGTTTCATGCGCGTTAGAATGGTTAGGGCTTTATTGATATAGGGGTAAAGTAATGGTAATTCTTTTGTTGAGCAAGGTTCATTATAGGATGTGCGCGATAAACTTGATGACGTCAGCGAAAAGCAAAGTAGCTTGAAGTGTGTGCGCGAGAAACACACAAGTGTGTGCACGATGTGTGCTTTTTTTCCCTGGAGAGATTCAAAGTGACACTTGTTTTAAAAGCGTGGTCAGATTTTTATGATCAAGTGCGTTCAATCGTTTTAGGTCGACGCGATGTGGTTGGAGTCGCGACGAGAATTTCCGACCGGCCACGAAGTCAATCCATGATACAGGTCGCTGCATGTTCCGACTACCTCGTCAAACCGGGAAGATGCCCTGGGCCGGTCGTTCGAGATAACACGCCATCGCGAAACTTAATATGAGTAAACATTGAGAATACATTCCGTTTTTTTTATATTCGTTTAATGAGCCCATCATTTTACCTCGGCGAGGTAATGATGGGCTTTTTCGTTTTAAAAATTAAACCCTTTATCCATGAGTATTATCACTTCCGTAAAGGCTTTCACAAATGGTGAAATTGCCTATCTCTCCTGGGTCCCGAAAAAAATGATTCCCGGCTGCCTGGGATTTGAGATCACGCGCATCTATCCTGATGACCCCGCCGGCAACACCGTGCTCCCCGCGTGGGTGGCCTTCAAGGGGCAATCGAACAAAAAGTGGATACCACAAAATACAAGCGTCTGGCCCGTACAGAAACTAAGTTGGAAAGATCTGACGCTTCGAAAAAAAAGGGACCGGCTAATAAGAAGATCCGGGGACACGCGTGTTCAGTACCTGGTGAGACCCGTGGTGCCGTTCAAAAATGATCTCGCAGAAGTGAAGTCAAAACTTAAGGTCACCTACCAAGGCAAGCCCATCCGGCTTTCCTATTTTGACGAGGGGGAGAAATCCGATGTCATCGTCATCACGCTTGATCACGGACCCATCCGGGCCACCTTTACGAATGGCATCCTGGCAACCCAATGGCTCTCGCATGCGATGGACAACCCAAGTTTTAAGGGCATTAAAAATGAAATAAAGAACGAAAAAAGTGCCATTCGCAAGTACCTGGCGGGAGATGCACTGGAGACTGTAAAAATGTTGCTGAAGAAGACCAAGGCCAACCCCAAAGCCTCGCTCAAAATGGCACTCTATGAGTTGGAGGACAAGGAACTCATTGATGCCATCTTCGCGATAAAAACGAAAGTCGATATCATACTTTCGAATACATCAAAAGATTCGAAGGGAGCATGGGATAAGGAGAACTCCCCTACCCGGAAAAGCTTGCATGAGGCAAAGGTGAAGATTGCGGATCGTATGTTCAACAACAATTCCATCGGCCATAATAAGTTTGTCATCTATCTTGAAAATGGAAAGCCCCTCTCTGTGATGACCGGCAGTACCAATTGGACCAGCAGCGGGCTTTGTGCACAAAGCAACAACGCCTCCATTATAGACTCCCCGGAGGTGGCTGCGCTTTACAAAAATTATTTTTTATTTCTCAGGAAAGACACAAAGGATTTTT
>CBIHQM010000330.1:0-7935 GCA_966211885.1 uncultured Chryseolinea sp. | reverse complement strand
CGACATCCACCTGTTCTCGCACCTGCAATACGAACCCGACGCGAATGGCAGCGGCGTATGGGTTTACGCATTGGCGCTGCTGGCGCTCGTCATTCTGGCCCTGGCGTGGGTGAATTATATAAACCTGTCAACCGCCATCGCGGCGGAGAAGGTCCGCGCCGTGGGCATTCGCAAAGCGATGGGCGCAACGCGGAGAAGTTTGTGGATGCAAGTGTTCACCGAAGCAGCGCTCTATAATCTGATCTCCATTTTTGTGGCCATCACGATGGTGATGATCGCCTTTCCTTACTTCGCCGCATTTGTAGGCATGCCCCCGGCCATCAGCGGGTGGGCGGATGGAGACGTCGTGATGTTGCTCGCTGCGCTCGCCGTGGTGAGCACGCTGGTTTCGGGTGGATACCCGGCGTATGTCATCGCCTCCTATTACCCCGTGCAGGCCTTGAAAGGCAAGAGCGGGCAGAGGAGTGTGGCCCTTAGAAAATTTCTGGTCGTGTTTCAATTCTCCATGGCCCTGGTGCTGACGGTGGTTACCGTGGTGGCCAACCGCCAGTTGTCGTTCATGCGATCGCGCGAACTGGGCATCAACATGGACCAGGTATTGATCATCAAAGCGCTGAATTTTGACAAAGAGACATGGTCCGATTCCGCCGGTGGATATGTTGTCGATGAGATGTATTTGCAAAAAGCAGAGGCCTTTAAACAAGCCCTTCGTCAATCGGCCCTCGTCGGGAACGCAGCCACGCTCTCGCATCTGCCGGGACAGACGGTGAACTGGGGCACGGAGTTCAAGGCCATGGCCATCGATCCCGGGAAAGCCTACCGTCTCAAGGCCGTGGGCGTGGACTATGATTTTGTGAAGACGCTCGGTCTCCGCCTGTTGGCAGGGCGCAACTTTTCCGTTGACATCGCGGCCGACCGCGGCAATGAAGGCCGCCGTGCCGTGCTCCTGAACGAAGCCGCCGCGCACCGGCTGGGCTTCAAAGACGCCGCGTCGGCGGTTCACGGTCATATTCAAACGTACTGGGGAGCCGACTACGAGATCATCGGCGTGGTGAACTCGTATCACCAGCTTTCGCTGAAAGAAAATCTCGAACCCCTGTACTTCATACTCCAACCCAGGGCATTATCGTACTACGCTTTGCAACTCCAACCGGGCGACATGGCCGCCGCCATCACCGGCGTAGAGCAGGTCTGGCACCAGCATTTTCCGGAGTATCCGTTCCAATATTTTTTCCTCGATAGTTTCTACGACAAACAATACCAATACGACACGCGATTCAGCGGTGTGATGCTTTTCTTTTCAGGACTAGCGGTTTTCATAGCCGGCATGGGCTTGTTTGGTCTAACGGCATTTGCTGTGGTGCAGCGCACAAAAGAAATTGGCATCCGGAAGGTGCTGGGGGCTTCAGTGCTCAACTTGATCCAACTCTTCACCCGCAATTTTATCCTGCTGATCGCGATCGCCTATGCCGCGGCCGCCCCCGTGTTGTATTGGGGGGTGCAGCGGTGGCTGGAAAACTATGCCTTCCGGATGGAGCTGAAGGCATGGTTCTTTATAACCCCCTTGGCCGCCATGCTGCTGTTCGCCTTTTTGGTGATGAGTTTCCAGGTAATCAAAGTGTCTCTAAGAAACCCTGTAGACAGCCTGCGCCACGAATAAGCAACGACGCACCTCCCGCGCCTGGGGGTATAGCCATCACCCCTTCACTACAACTTTTCAACAACTCAATACATCCTGACTTTATCATCACCGAAAAAATCAATCCCTATCGTAACTTTCACAAAGCATGAACCCTCAACCCCACCATTCCAATGCTTCACAACTATCTGAAAGTAGCCGGGCGCAACATCGTTAAGCGCAAGTTGTATTCTTTCATCAATGCCTTCGGCCTCAGCATTGGCATTGCTTTTTGTGTGCTCATCTGCCTCTACATCCGCGACGAAAAAAGCTTCGACCAATTTCACGCCCACAAAGATCATATTCTACGACTGGAAGAAAAGAGCTACAATCGTTGGGAAAAAGATCCGGCAGAACCCTACCAACGCTCGGCATACCTGCCGGCCGGTCTCTTACCCGCCGTGCTCGACGAGATCCCCGAAGTGGAATGCGGCACCCGTTTGACCTCCGGCTCCGGCATCATGCGCTACCAGGATAAGATCTTCACCGAACAACTCAACTATATCGACCCCGGTTTCTTCAAAGTCTTCTCGTTCACCCTGCTCGAAGGCAACCCCGACAAACTTTTTCAAACCCCCGACGAGATCGTACTGACCCCCGCCGTGGCCAAGAAATATTTCGGCGACGAAAGCCCGCTGGGAAAGACCATTTCGATGGATAACAACGGCGAGAAAATCTTGACCGTCACGGGCGTCATTGAGGCGCCACCGGCAAACTCCAGCATTACCTTCACGGTGTTGATGCCCATCACGCAGCGGCCCTTTTTTGAAAGGGATAAAGAAAAGTGGGGAAACTTTTCATTTCCAACGTTTATCCGTCTCAACGACCAGGCCAACCTGACCAACCTTTCCGCCAAATTGGAACGCGTGGTCCAGAAGCACATGGGCGACCGTCTTGAAAAATGGCGCAAGGAGGGAAACGTTTCTCCGGATATAAAAATATTCGAACTGCAATTTTCTAAGCTCACCGACATGCATATGAACACCGCGGTCTCGTGGGACAAGGTGAGCGATCCGCAATACTCGCTCATCCTCGGCGGCATTGCCTTGCTTATTCTCATCATCGCCTGCATCAACTACGTTTCCCTGGCGCTCACCACCTCTACCGCGCGGCGCACCGAAGTGGGGGTGCGCAAAGTTGTGGGTGCCCAAAAGAAACAGTTGGTCTACCAGTTTGGGTTGGAGTCTTTGATGCTGGCTTTTATTTCGATGTTCCTGGGATTGGGCCTCGTGTTCCTGTTTCTACCAGCGTTCAATGAATTTACAGGCAAAAGCATCCGGATTGGGCTGGGCGATGCTGGCCTTTTGCTGGGCGCGAGCGCTTCCATCACCCTGGTGGTGGGGGTATTGGCGGGAAGCTATCCCGCGCTTTTCCTTTCCGGCTTCCGGCCCGCGCAGGTGTTGAAAGGAAGCTTCACGGCCAGGCTGCAGGCGGGCTTCACCCGGCCGTTGGTGGTGCTCCAGTTTGCGCTGTCGGCTTTTCTCATCATCAGCTCCGTGATCATGTACCGGCAAATGCAATACGTCACCACCAAAGATCTCGGCTACAGCAAAGACCAACTCCTGGTCATCCCCACCCAAACCAGTTGGAGCGAAGACGCCAACAAAATGGTGGAACGCTTCCGTACGCGCTTGCAACAAGAGCCCTCGGTGGTGTCGGTGGCGGGCACGAGCATTTCTTTCAACCAGGGATGGTCGCACTATGGCTACAAGGTGAATGGCGAACACAAGTCGGCGTATGTCTATGCCGTTGATCCCTACTACCTCCGCACGCTCGGTGTGGAAATGGTGATGGGAAGAAATTTCGATGCCCGCATTCCCTCCGACACCAGTGCGGTGATCGTCAACGAAGCGCTCGTGCGCGATATGCAATGGTCCGACCCGCTGAACGAATATCTGAATTGGAAAGAAGACTCCGTTGGGCTGGGTGCGAAAGTGATCGGCGTGGTGAAAAACTATCATTTCCTTTCTCTGGAAAAAGACATCGAGCCGCTTTTTCTTTCGATGGATAAGCAGAGCATCGGCTACCTGGGCACCATGCTCGTCAAGGTGAGCTCTACCAACCTCCCGGCTACTGTCGAAAAACTGCGCAGCGCCTGGAAGGAGCTTTCACCCGAGAAGCCTTTCGACTATACGTTCCTGGACGAAGATGTGGCCCGCCAGTATGAAAGCTACCAGCGTTGGATGGGCATTATGGGATTGTCTACGGCGTTCGCCATCCTCATCGCCTGTTTGGGACTGTTTGGACTGTCGGGCATAAACGCCGTGAACCGCACCAAAGAGATCGGCATTCGCAAGGTGATGGGAGCAACCCTCGCCCATATTTTTGTGCTGTTGAATCGCCAGTACCTGATGCTGGCCCTGGTCGCATTTGTAGGCGCCATTCCGGCGTCATGGTACGTGATGACGCATTGGTGGCTGGCTGATTTTAAATTCCGGATCACACTGGGATGGGAGTTATTTGCCGTCAGCATGCTCATCGGCCTGGCCGTGGCCCTGGTTACGGTGAGTTACCACGCCGTGAAGGCCGCCATGACCAATCCAGCCGAAACCTTGAAATACGAGTAGCACAACGCGAAAAAAGCATGCCTCCGCAAATCGCATGGTTTAGGATGGTCGCCCTCAACGGATTGCAATGCGGGAAACCGCCATTCCAACAGAAATAGAGACCAGAGATGGAAATTTGAAGACGTCCAACTTTTAAATTGTAGGGACAATTGCTACATTTAGAATACCTAACATTTAAAAGAGAGACTATGAAAAGAAATTTTTACCGGGGATTGCTGCTGTTGGTAGGGTTTCCATTGGTTTTTGCCTCCTGTAATAAAGATGATGAACCGGCACCAGACCCTATTGTGGGTACCTGGAAACGTGATGTTTACAGGTTGACCGACGTGCCCGCTAATTTTTCAAACTTTGACAATTTTGCTTTTGATCAATATTATTCTGCTGCTGAAGAAGGACTGACCATTACCTTCGCAAAAGACAAAACCTATACGCGGAAATACGACCTCATCGCCAATCCCGATGTCTCCGAAACAGGCGCATGGACAAAAGAAGGAACGGCTGTGACGGTAAAACCGACCGATACGACGAAATTTCCGGAAGAGGATTTTACCGTCGTGGGTGATATCACCAGCGTAGCGATGGTGCTTTCCAAATCGGAGACCTTCACCTTACTGCCCGATGCCGTGACGGATACGCTGACAACCGCCTGGGCCAATGCTCACCCGGACGACCTGGATCAGTACCGTCAAAACGTCGACGTAACATTGCAATTGGTTTTTGATAAGGTGACAACACCTTAATAAAACAGGAACATATCCGTAAAGCCGTGAAGAAATTCACGGCTTTTTTGTTTGCGCAAAAAAAATTAAAACCGGCTCTGTGCCCACTTCGCCACCGTCTCCCCAATGGCCAGCGATGATGTGGCCGCGGGGGAGGGTGCGTTGCAGACGTTGATCACCTGCTTGTCTTCCAGGATCAGGAAGTCGTCCAATAGCCCACCCGTTCGATCGCAGGCCTGGGCCCGAACGCCGGCGCCACCCTCGATGAGATCTTCTTCGCGAATTTCGGGCATCAATTTTTGCAGGGCCTTGGTGAAGGCCGCTTTGGAATAGGAACGCTGCATTTCGCCAAGACCCGTGCGCCAATATTTGCCAACCACCTTCCGGAATCCCGGCCACGCCAGCGTCTCAGCCAGTTCTGAAAAATTGACGGTCGATTTTTTATACCCCTCCCGGGCAAACGCCAGCACCGCATTGGGTCCGCACTCTACGCCGCCACCCACCATCGTGGTGAAGTGCACGCCCAGAAAAGGAAAATTCGGATCGGGCACCGGATAGATGAGCGTCTTTACCAGGTATTCTTTTTCTTTTTTTAGCTTGTAATATTCGCCCCGGAAAGGAATGATCTTCACATCTACTTTCGAGGAGGTGAGTTTCGCGATCTTGTCGGAATAAAGTCCGGCGCAGTTCACCATCAGCTTACCCGTGTAGCTGGCTTTTTGTGTAACGACCACCACTTTGTCAGGGCCCATCTGAACGTCGAGCACTTTCTCGCCAAGCCGCAGCTCGCCGCCCCGTTCCTGGAAAACCTGGGCGTATTTTTCGGCCACCACGCGATAGTCGACAATGCCGGTTTGCGGCACGTGGATGCCCGCGATGCCGGCCACGTGGGGTTCATAGTGTTTCAATTCGCCGGCATTCAGCATCTTCAGGTTGGTCAACCCGTTCTGTTGCCCGCGGTCGAAGATATTTTTCAGGTAAGGGAGTTCGGTTTCGCTGGTGGCCACGATCACCTTGCCGCACAGTTCGAACGGGATCTCGTGTTGGCGGCAAAAGTCGATGAGCAGGTGGTAGCCGCGAATACAATTCGTGGCCTTCAGGCTGCCGGGTTTATAATAAATACCCGAATGGATCACATTGCTGTTGTTGCCAGTCTGGTGGTTGGCCACCACGGTTTCTTTTTCGATGACCACCACCTTCAAAGCCGGTGATCCATTCTTCAATTGCAAGGCCGTGGCCAGGCCAACAGCACCGCCACCTACAATGATAACGTCGTATTGCACGTATTTTTTTTCGCGAAGCTAAGGATAAATTCAATGGCGGTAAAATGCACTCCGCTCAAGCTTTGATGGGGATGATGCGTACCGTGAGCGTTGGGTCCACCACCACAAAATGATTTTCGGGAATGAGGGTCCACGAGGCATCGTCGGTTAGTTTTTCGGACACCACCAGCACGGCGTGGTCGTCGTCTTCCGGCGCCATCATCTGGCTGATGCCGTCTTCCACCACATAGCGGCTGCCTTCGGAATGGTATAGGGTGAGCGGGGGTTCCCCGGGGCTGGTGTTGTAGCGAGTGCCCACGGTGAACAGCCCGTTGGTGACGACCATGTTCAGATAGGCGGCCTCTTCGATGCCGTTCTCGGCCATGAGCTTCTTCAGGGTCATGAACGTGTGTTCGAAGGCGTCGACGACCGCCTCGGGGCTGATGGCTTTGTGATGATCGAAGAGGTAGTTCAGGAAATAGGCGAAGATGTGTTCTGAGTCGGTTTGGCCTTTGATCCAGTTGTACAACTCGTCGCTCAGCGGTTCGCGAAGCTTTCGCTTGATGCGCGCAAAGTTCTCCACGCCACCGTTGTGCATCATGAGCAGATTCTTGTACTGGAACGGGTGGCAGTTGGATTCCGACACTTCGCCCACGCTGGCGGCGCGCACGTGTGCTACAAAACAGTGCGCGCGGATTTTCGGGGCAAGGTTGCGCAGGTTTCGGTTGCTCCAGGCAGGGCTCACCGACACGAACGTGACGGGTTCGGCGTAGACTTCGGGAACATACCAGCCAATGCCAAAACCGTCGCCGTTGAGTGGCTCCTCCAGTTCGCGGGCGTTGATGCTTTGGTTGACGAGAGAGTTTTTGGGTTGATACAGCAGCTTGTCAATGACAATGGGCGTGCCCAGGTAGGCCATGAGTCGACACATATTTTTTCAAGGGTGTTATGGTAAGGAAAAGATACGGGTTTACCGTCAATAAAAAATCAGGGCCGTTTCCGTGTAGCGTTGCCGCGGTTTGCTAACTTAGCTTATCCGAGGCCGGCTTGGGTTGGAGCAGATACGCGGGAATACGCTGTTTGCCCGGAAGATAAAAGCCCTTGAAAAGCATAAAAACTGTCGAAACGATGACAATCCTTACCCGATGTCAGAAAAGCCCTAAATTGAACACATTTTGCGTTCGAAGCGGGTATATTTTTGCATGCTCTTCAAAGAAACAGTATAATTACCGATCATGAGAAAAGTCCCCTTTATTGTGCTTTTTCTGGCTGTAAGTTCTCTTCCGGCTTTTTCACAGAATTACAAAATGCACTCGGTCTTCATCTATAGCTTCACCCGCTATGTGCAATGGCCGGATGCCTACAACCAGGGCGACTTCGAAATCTTGGTGCTGGGCGATTCTCCCATCATCGCCGAATTGAAAGCACTGGCCTCCGCCAAAAAAGTAGGAGACCGCAACATCAAGGTCACCAAGATCAAGAGCCCAGCCGAAATCAAAAAATGCAACATGTTGTTTGTTCCCGCCGACCACGCCGCCCAGATCACCGAAGTGATGGACAAGGTCAATACACAACCCATCCTCATCGTGACCGAAGAGCAGGGTCTTGGCGCCAAGGGAAGCAATATTAATTTTATTGTGAAAGACGGTAAACTGGCATTCGAACTGAACCAGGCCACCGTCAACAAGCAAGGACTCAAGGTCAGCAAT
>CBIHQM010000329.1:0-7941 GCA_966211885.1 uncultured Chryseolinea sp. | reverse complement strand
TCGTTATGGACTTTCTCCAAAGACGTTTGTTCTTTTGATCGATCATAGAACGCATACCTTTCCAGGTCCACAATTTTTATTTGGCCGATCCCCTTCGACTCAAACAAAAGGGTGACACATTTTATATACCGCTCTTCAACCTCCAGGTACTGCTCCATTTCGAATGGCTTGCCATCATAATATTCTCCAACATCCGAAATGGACGTCCATTCATCACGAAGATACCGGCCACTCGTATCCCGGAAACGCGGATTATATTTTGTGACTCTGATTTCGAACTCATCCATAAACGTCACCTAATATGATTTGATTTTTTCGTTAACACGATCCCCGATCGTTGCTGACAAACCATCATAAGGGATTGTCAATATCATCTTTGTCGCCGATATTTTACAGCATAGTGAAAGGTTTTGATGGGTTTTTGTTGTAATATTTCCTTATTAAATCCTTCGCTCATGGAGAATGCGTTCTTTGTCAACAAGACTCCTTTTATAAAAGGCCGTCTTGCTCTCGCCCTATCCGTTGCTTTGCTCTTTTCAATCGTTGCCGTGTACCAGCTTTCCACGCAAGTGTCGCCCTGGCCTACGCTTCATGCGAAGGCACCGCTCGTGCTGTTGTTGGAATTGCTCCCGGTGTGGCTTGTCCTTTTCCTGCTATTTGCAACCAGCAAGCATTTCTACGACCGACGCCAACAACAGGAAACTGAAACCAAGGATCACTTCGTAAAAAATGTTTCGGACATCATCCAAAAGATCAAATCCGGAGAATTCAACGCCGACCGTGATGTGACGGGCGAACGCCTGCTGGATACTTCCCTCAGCGAGATCTACAAAAAATTCAAGACCGATGCCGACAACGAGCGCCACCGCAGCTGGGGCAATGAGGGGCTGGCCAGGTTTCGTGAGATCATGGGGTCGCACACGGAAATAAAAGCGCTGAACGATGCGTTCATCTCGCAGCTCATCCAATACGTCGACGCCAACCAAGGCGGCGTATTCATTCTGAACGCCGACGGCCACCTGGAGCTTTCCGCTTGCTATGCATTCGAGCGAAAAAAATATTTAACAAAAACCGTTCTCCCCGGCGAAGGCTTGGTGGGCCAATGCTTCCTGGAAGGACATTCCATTTATCTCACCAAGGTGCCCGGCGATTACATCAACATCACCTCCGGCCTGGGCGCCGCTAATCCGCAGTGCCTTCTGCTCGTGCCGTTGAAAGTAAAAGAAGAAACGCTAGGCGTGATCGAGCTGGCTGCGTTCAAGCCATTCAAAAAATATAAACTCGACCTCATCGAAAAAGCCGCGGAAGCCCTGGCACAAAGCATCTCCACCGTGCGCGTTAGTGAGGACACCAAAAAGTTGCTCGATAAATCGCTGAGCCGCGAGCGCGAAATGAAAGACCAGGAAGAGCGCATGCGGCAGAATATGGAGGAGCTTTATGTTACCCAGGAAGACATGCGCAAGGTGAACCTGGAAATGGAAGAGCTCTTCAAAGCCATCAACACGCTCACCGCCACGGCCGAGTTGAACTTGCAGGGCAACATCCTCAAGTTGAACGACCGTCTCCTCCAAACCCTGCGCTTCACCGCCCAGGACCTCTATGGAAAATCATTCGACAGCCTGCTCACCCGCGACGATCAGAACGTCCAGACGTTTGCCAGTGCCTGGCGCGCCGTGCAGAGCGGCGATTCCGCCGAGCATGTGTTCACCTTCCACGATTCGCAGAAGAACCAGCATTGGTTGCGCACGGGTTTCTATCCGTTGCAGGGCAACGATGGCGTTGAGCGCATCCTGGTTTTTATCAACGACATCACCGAGATCAAGAACAAGGAAACCGAACTCGACAAGCTGAACGCCGCCATGGAGGCCACGCGCAAAATGCTGATCCGCATCCTCAACGAGATCCCGCTCAAGGTTTTCCTCAAACAATACAATGGAAAATTCTTTGTGGTGAACGATGCCGTGTCGCGCTTTCACGGATTCGATTCCCCCGAAGGACTCATCGGCAAATCGGACTTCGATTTTTATAGTGCCAAAGACGCGTCCGACTGGCTGGAGGCTGAACACAAGATCATCGCCACCGGCCGGACCGAATACATTCACCCCGACGGTGGAAAAATATTGCACACCATAAAGATGCCTTTCCACATCGATCCGTTAAATGAGATGGGAATCCTTGGTCTCCAGGCCGACGTGACCGAACTAGAGACCCTGCGAAAGAAAAAAACGGACCGGGTATGAGAAAGGAAGCTGTAAACAAAATTTTCCCCCACCGTTCTGGCTATCGGCAGAACAAAAATTCAAACCTTCAACTATTCACAAAATCTTGTAATCCGCCGGTGGTCCGGAGGCAAAACGAGGCATGGTTTTTCCATCAAAAAGTCGGGGGAGAATTGAATTTAATTAACTTTGCAACCGTTTTCGGAAATGAATTTGATCTCCCCGTTCATCGTTCAGAAAAAAGACAAAATTCCGCACCAAAAATAATCTAACTTCTCTATCGTAAACGCTGACCCCATTTTTTATGGCATACATTGAACCGGCCCCGCTGAAAGACAAAGAGAATCCTTTTGAAGCCATGATGTCCAGGTTCCAGGTAGCATCGCAGCTCCTGGGTTTGGAAGAAGAGATCTATAACGTATTGAAAAATCCGGCCCGGCAGGTGATCGTTTCCCTGCCCGTGACCATGGACGACGGCACGATAAAAGTATTCGAAGGCTACCGCGTCATCCACTCCACCATCTTGGGCCCCTCCAAGGGTGGCATCCGCTTTGACCCCGCCGTGAACCTCGACGAAGTGAAGGCCCTGGCCGCGTGGATGACCTGGAAATGCGCCGTGGTGGACATCCCCTATGGTGGTGCCAAAGGCGGCGTGACTTGCAACCCGCGTGAAATGTCGGCCGGCGAAATTGAGCGTCTCATGCGCGCCTACACCCAGGCGATGGCCAGCGTGTTTGGCCCCGACAAAGACATTCCCGCACCCGACATGGGTACGGGCCCCCGCGAAATGGCCTGGCTGATGGACCAATATTCCCGGATCCAGGGCATGACCACCCACGCGGTGGTCACGGGCAAGCCGCTGGTAATGGGCGGGTCGCTGGGCCGCACGGAAGCTACGGGCCGCGGTGTGATGGTTTCGGCCATGGCGGCCATGGAGAAAATGAAGATCAACCCCTACAAGGCCACCTGCGCCGTGCAGGGTTTTGGCAACGTAGGCTCGTGGGCCGCGCGCCTGCTGCACGAACGCGGCCTGCTGGTGCAGTCGGTGAGCGACCTCTCCGGCGCCTACTACAATGCCAATGGCATCGACATCATGAAGGCCATCGAATACCGCGACAACAAAAAAGGCTCGCTCGATGGCTTTGAAGGCGCCGAAAAGATCAGCAACAACGACTTGCTCACCTTGCCCGTCGACCTGCTGGTGCCCGCCGCCACCGAAGATGTGATCACCAGCTCGAATGCTCCCAATATCAAAGCAAAACTGATCGTGGAGGGCGCCAACGGCCCCACGTCGTCGCGCGCCGACAACATCATCAATGAAAAAGGCATCGTGGTGGTGCCCGACATCCTGGCCAACGCCGGCGGGGTGACGGTTTCCTACTTCGAATGGGTGCAAAACCGCCTCGGCTACAAATGGACCGCCGACCGCGTGAACCGCCGCTCGGACCGGATCATGAAGGATGCCTTCACCAATGTGTACAAAACCGCCCAGGAATATAAAGTGCCCCTCCGCATCGCGGCCTACATGGTGGCCATCGACAAAGTGTCGAAAACATACAAATTCCGCGGCGGCTACTAATTGGTGCGAATCCCAATTTAGCCTTAACTTTACGAGCAAGCTTTTAACCAGGCTTGCTCATTTTTTTAACGATCATTTAAACCAGAACCGATCATGACGATACACCGCGAAGGCCGTACTTTACTTTTTGTCCTGTTGTTGATTCTTTTCGCCCTCAACTGGGCAGTGGCCTACTACATGCCCGGCAACGCGGCGGTGCAAAACACGGTGATCGGCGTCAGCATTGTCTTCTACCTCATCATCCTCCAGTTCTTCCGCATACCCCTCTTCAAGATCCAGCAGAATGAAAACCAGGTGCTTGCACCGGCCGATGGCAAAGTGGTGGTGATCGAAGAGACCGAGGAGACCGAATATCTGAAAGGCCGGAGAAAACAGGTGTCCATTTTCATGTCGCCGGTGAACGTCCATATCAATCGCATGCCCGTTGGCGGCATCATCAGCTATTTTGCCTACCATCCCGGCAAATACCTGGTGGCCTGGCACCCCAAATCCAGCACCGAAAACGAACGGACTACCGTGGTGGTGAAAATGAAAGACGGCGTGGAAATCCTTTTCCGCCAGATCGCCGGCGCACTGGCCCGCCGTATTAAGTGGTATGTTAAACAAGATCAAAAGCTGCAGCAGGGCGACGAATTCGGATTTATCAAATTCGGGTCCCGCGTTGATATCTATCTTCCTTTGGACGCCAAGATCGTTGTGAAGATCGGCGACGTGACGAAAGGCGGCAAGACCGTGCTGGCCGAGCTAAAATAATTTCGCTTCCAGGACTATTCGCACCGATGTAAGATGTGAGCATTTACTACAAGGAAACCTGTACAATTTCAGGTGTATTTTTACCGTTGTATCGATGCGTTGCAGACCCTTGATTTCCCCGAAGCAGCTTGTAGAAATTTAAGTGATGGCCTAACACTCGTTTATCCTTTTATTCTCGCTACTTTTAAAACTCCATTGTTCTGTTATCCATCCAAAAGACTTCCAGTACAAAAGATCCTTAACATCACATGAGAACTGCCAACAGCATCAGATTTTCATCCAACCGGGCCGATTTTTTTTCAACACTGAACCGCCGTGTGAACGACTATTTCAAAAACAATAACATCAGTCGTTATGCCAATGCGGAGATGAAGGTCAAGACGGTTTTTATGTACTCCCTCTATTTTGTTCCCTACATCCTGTTACTTACCGGCACCGTTGTGAACGGTTGGGCTATGTGGGGACTAACGGCCGTTATGGGTTTTGGCATTGCCGGCATCGGCCTGTCCGTTATGCACGACGCGAACCACGGTGCCTATTCCAACAAAAGCTGGGTGAACAACATGATGGGCTATTCCCTGAATGTGATCGGCGCCGGTGCATTCAACTGGAAAGTGCAACACAACGTGCTGCACCACACCTACACGAACATTCACGATGTGGACGAAGACATCAGCCCCCGGGGCATCCTCCGCATGACGCCCCACAGTGCCTATAAAGCCATCCACAAGTTTCAATACCTCTACGCCTGGTTCTTCTACGGATTGATGACGATCGTTTGGGTGTTTCACAAAGACTTCGCCCGGCTCACCCGTTATCAAAAAGACGGCATGGTGAAAAAACAAAAGGCCAACGTGGTGGCCGAGTGGATCATCCTCGTCGCAACGAAAACGATCTACTTCGTTTATATACTGGTCATCCCCATGGTGGTGATGGACATTACGTGGTGGCAGTGGCTGATCGGCTTCACCACGGCGCACTACATCGCAGGCTTCATCCTGGCCGTGATCTTCCAACCGGCTCACGTGATCGATGGATCGGAATTTCCGCTGCCTGATGATCAGGGCAATATGGAAAACTCGTGGGCTATACATCAATTGCACACTACTACCAATTTCGCCAATAAGAATCGCCTGCTCTCCTGGTATGTGGGCGGGTTGAATTTTCAGGTGGAACATCACCTTTTTCCTAATGTTTGCCATGTTCACTACCGGCACATCTCCAAGATCGTAAAGGCTACTGCAGAGGAATTTGGACTGCCTTACAAAGCAGAACCCACGTTCCGGGGAGCGCTGTTGGGTCATGCCAAGTTGCTGAAGGATTTGGGTAAGCGTCCGGCACCGGAATTTGTGTTGGCGAGTGCGCAATAAATCAGGGAATCCAATCTAGCCAGCTTTAGGACTTCTTGGCGTTTGTCAGTTTTAAGGATTGTCGAAATTCGACTGGGACGCATTTACTCTAGTGCCTGTTTTTAATTCTATTCAGTTCCAGATCGCTGGTTACTGACAACAGACTATCAATGGCTCTCTCCATCATTATTTGCTCTTGTTGTTCCGTCCCATGTCGGGTAAACCTATCATAGGCTACATTCGCACAATCGAGTTTTACTTTGTATTTTTTCAGTAAATCGTCGATATCGAATTGGCGAGTTGATTGGCTGAAACCAGCGATATCCCTTCTCATATATCGACTTTTCAATTCGGTTAAATGAAAATGATACAGTTCATGTCTCAACGATTGCGCTGAGGGCCTTAAGGTATCTAAATATATTTTAAAGTAAGACCGCCCTGCGTAAAAAACGGACCGAACACTGTAGCTACCGTCATCTTCCCTGTTATATACAATATCCGACGAGCATTCGGCTAAAAAGATGATTCTTTGAGAGTCTGTTAACTTCATTTGCAATTTGTGACGCTGATAAGGGAATGCTAAGCCACCAAAATTGTCCCACGTCAATTTGACCGAGTCCGACCAGATAATCTCATTTGGCCTGACGAGGTAATTATTGTCGTACAAGCTTCCGATGGCTATCGCTAACAAGCTAAGTGCGGTAACGATACTTCTCATAAAACGTGCGTAGGACTTTCATTAACAAAAAGGATGCAGATACTCCGATAAATCCTGGGACAAGATGCCCGAGCAAATACGGATCGAGTAAATTCAAATATTCCAAATGCGGACGCATTAGATATGCGTAGCCGTTCCAGTACAGAATATTTGATACGACAAGAAATAGCATAAAGCAGATGTGAACGTAATACTTGTTTCGGCCTTCATCCTTTAGCGTTAAATTAATATATAGAAGGATGCTTGTTATAAAGAACATAAGAATTGCAATGAGGGTGCTATTATCTTCAATAACGGGTAAAAAACCAAAATGCCTATTCCACATTCTCAATGCGAAATAAAACAAGCTATAAGAGAAAAAATATTTAGACAGCGATTTCACTTCATTTAAGACTACTTAGCTTCCCTTCTTGTCTTACTATAATAATTTTCTTTTTTTATTCACCTGGCTATTTTTTCTTTCCCTCTGTTAAAACGTCATCCATCTCCTTCATGAACTCTTGCCGTTGGCTGTTCCAGGTCTCCTGGTATTTGGTCTTGTTTGCTTCAACGTCTGCAATGACCTTGTTCATCTTATCGGCTTGTTCTGAATATTTCATCGGGTCTTTCGCCTTTGAATAAAATTCATAGTCGTTTGCTAGGTGGTAGCTCATGCTCTTCTTTAGTATTTCAATGAAGTTGTCTGCGTTCGATCTTAAATAGTATCCCAGGGGCTCGCCAAGGACATAGTTAAACGAAGCTAACAATGCCCCGTCTCCACTTGGCTCATACTGTGGATTTGAGGAATTATAATACCGGAATCGAAGGTTCCCCAGATAGTATAAAAACGACGCTCCGTTATAGTCTCCCTTATCCACAAGTTCCACGGCTTTTTCAAAGTAGGCAATTGGTCTGCCCTTGTCCAGCGCCTTGGCGGTTGCCATTACGCCGCTGCTAACTTGTCCTACTTTGCCTCGAGTAGGCAATGAGTCCGCATAGTTGAAAAGTCTTTTATAGACCATGACCTCATTTTCCAGTTGCTCGCGGCCATTGGTCTTTTTTTGTCCCATAACCAGGGTTGGCAAAAGGAAAATTATGATCAGTAGTTTGTTTTGTTTCATGGTTTATGCTTAGCCGTTAAATGAAATACTTTCTGATTTGAAGTCGTTTATGATCTCAATCTTGTCCATAATGCGGTCAAAAGCTTTATTGTCCCTCTGAAAACTAAATAGATCAGCAAACTCGTTACGAGAACCGCGATGGTAAAAAATGTTAACGTGATGTCACGGGGATAAATCGTCGTGTGCCAACCGGGGACAACTGAAAATGCAGCATCACTTGTTG
>CBIHQM010000328.1:0-7960 GCA_966211885.1 uncultured Chryseolinea sp. | reverse complement strand
TCAATATTTCCCTATGCAACGCCTGACGCTTCTCCTTCTCGCTATGTCCGTGTCTCTTTTATCGTTTGCTCAAAATAAGTATGGCTTGAAGGCCACCACGCTGGCAGAATATAAAGAGACCGTGAAGGCCAACCCGGAAAAAGAGTTGATCAATCTCGAAAAATTTGTGCCCGGTCTTGTGTTGGACATACGCTATGCCACCACCAATAATTTCACCGGCGAAAAGATCTATAACCTCGCCCGCGCCTATGCCCGCAAGCCCGTGGCCGAGTCGTTAAAAAAAATCCAGGCCGATTTGAAGAAACAAGGATTGGGGATAAAGATCTTCGACGCCTACAGACCCTACAAAGCGACCGTCAAATTTTACGAAGTCTATCACGACACCACCTACGTGGCCTCTCCCTATCGCGGCTCGCGACACAACCGCGGCTGCGCACTCGACCTGACGGTGATCAATCTGAAAACTGGCGAAGAATTGAAAATGCCCACGGGATTCGACTCGTTCAAAAAAGAAGCATGGCCCACCTCGCCGGTAAGCGATCCTGAAATTCTGAAAAACAGGACCCTGCTCATCAACGCCATGGAGAAACACGGCTTCAAAGTGAATGGCTCAGAGTGGTGGCACTATGATTTTATCGGCTGGAAAAAATATGAAGTGCTCGACATTGATTATGAAGAGCTGGAAGGGATCTGATCTCCCTTAAAAGTATTCCGCAAAAAAGTCTTGGGTGATCTTTATGGCAGCGCTTTGAGAAACGCGATGCTCAAGGGAATCTGTTCTTCGGATCGCGACGATTCATCCTCAATAAAGAAATGCTTGATGCCGTTCTTCTTGGCCTCCTTCATGATTTCGGCAATGCCCACATCGCCCGTTCCCAACACCACGTTCGACTCAACATCGGCCTGACCGTTGTCGCTGCCCGGTGTGCCGGGTTTACGGTCTTTTAAATGAAGCATCACAAACCGCGTGGGATATTTCTTCAATAAAGCCACCGGGTCTTGTCCGGGTTGCTTCACCCAAAACACATCCATCTGGAAGTGTACAAAACGCGAATCGAATTTATCGACCATGTTGTCGAACAGTGTGCCGTTTTCATAGGGCTTGAACTCGAAGCCGTGAGGGTGATAGCAAAGCAATAGTCCACTCTGTGCCATCACGCGGCCGGCGTTGTTGAAGACTGTCGCTGCCCGGTCTACATCGGCTACGTTAAAAGAATCTTCTTTGTGTGGGATCCAAAAACAAACGACATAACGCGCGCCAAAAGCCCGGGCCTCGTCGGCTACGGTTTGGGGAAATTTTTCGAGCCGCTCGAAGTCTGTGCCATAGCTCACCACGTTGAGTTCATTCTGTGCCAACAGCTTCATGAATTCGGGGAAGGCCAGCCCATAGGTGCCGCCAATCTCGATTTCCTTGATGCCCATGTCTTTCACCTTCGCCATGGTGCCTGGCACATCTTTGGCAAACTGGTTCCTGAGGCTATAAAGCTCCAGGCCAATTTCCTGGGCCGTGGCCCGGATACCGATAAAACTTGTGCAGGCGAGTATGAGGAATGTGATCTTGCTGAAACGGCCGAGGGTCATGCTTTTGGATATTATTGAGCGATGAAGATAAAAAATATGCCCGAACAAACAATTTTTTTAGAATCACTGAGTTCAGGCCCTGGTCATAAAAAAGGGTAAGGCTTATGCCCTACCCCTTTTATATGCTTTGCAAACCAATGCGGTGCTTATTTCTGTACCAGGATCGGCGTGTTGGCCACCAGCGTGATGAGGTCTTCATCCACCACGTTCTTCTTTTCATCGGCCACCACCAGGAAGTTGTCATAAAGCTGGTCCAGCTCCGATTTATTGGGTTGATAACCCAGCAACTCAAGACGGTGCTTCAGGGCCGCCCGGCCACTGCGCGCGGTCAGGATGATCGAAGACGAAGGCACACCTACATCCGACGGGTTGATGATCTCATAATTCTCTGAATTTTTCAGGAAGCCGTCCTGGTGAATGCCCGACGAGTGTGCAAAGGCATTGGCGCCTACGATGGCCTTGTTGGGTTGCACCGGCATACGCATCATATCCGAAACCAGCGTACTCATTTCATACAGCATGGTGGATTTGATGCCCGTGGTGAGGTCGAGGTCCTTGTGCGTTTGCAGGATCATGGCCACTTCTTCCAGCGAAGTGTTACCGGCACGTTCGCCGATGCCGTTGATCGTTACCTCGGCCTGGCGTGCACCGTTCATGAGACCGGCGATGGTGTTGGCAGTGGCCAATCCTAAGTCGTTGTGACAATGCACGGAGATGATGGCCTTGTCGATGTTCTTCACATTGTCGAAAAGATATTTGATGCGTTTGCCATACAAGTGGGGCAGGCAGTAGCCGGTGGGATCCGGTATGTTTACTACATCCGCACCTGCGGCGATCACGGCTTCCACCAATTGCGCGAGGAACGCCAGGTCGGCGCGACCGGCATCTTCGGCAAAGAACTCCACTTCATAGCCTTTGGCCTTAGCATATTGCACAGCCCAGGCACCTTGCTCCATCACTTTCTCGCGCGTGCTGTTGAACTTGTGTTTGATGTGAATGTCGGATGAACCGATGCCCGTGTGGATGCGACCGCGTTTGGCGTGGTGCAGGGCTTCGGCAGCAACGTCAATATCTTCCTTGCGGGCGCGCGTGAGGGCGCAAACGCCTACGTGCTTCACCGCCTTGGATATTTCTACCACCGAAAGAAAATCGCCGGGACTGGAGATGGGAAAGCCCGCCTCAATCACGTCGACCCCAAGCTCCTCGAGCTTTCGTGCCACCACGATCTTTTCATCGGTTGACAATTGACAGCCCGGCACTTGCTCTCCATCGCGGAGGGTAGTATCGAAGATTTGAATTTTGTTGCTCATACTTTTTTTATTTTTTGGTTGGCCCGTCAACAACGGACCGGGGGTTTCATTATGCGTTTGCTTTTTGATCGACCGAGACCAGCATCCGGATCTGGTTGCACACCACGTTACCCATCACTTCGGTGCCCAATACTTTTTCATGGGGCGTCTTGGCGTCGGCGATGTCGCGGGTGCGGTAACCTTCCTTCAGCGTTTGCTCCACGGCTTTGATCACCGTGTCGGCTTCTTCCTTCAATCCGAAAGAGATATCCAGTAACAAGGCTGCCGAAAGAATGGAGGCCAATGGATTGGCTATGCCTTTTCCGGTGATGTCGTGCGCACTGCCGTGGATGGGCTCGTACAAGCCTACGGTGTCGCCTACCGATGCAGAGGCCAGCATGCCCATGGAGCCGGCAATTTGTGACGCCTCGTCAGTGAGGATGTCGCCAAAAAGATTTCCGGTCACCACCACGTCGAAGCTCTTCGGGTTTTGGATGAGCTTCATGGCCGCAGCGTCTACGAACATGTGCTCTACCTTGACATCCGGATATTGCTTGGCAACTTCCTGCACCACTTCTCTCCACAGGCGCGAGCTTTCCAGCACGTTAGCCTTGTCTACAGAAGTAAGTTTCTTGCTGCGGGTTTGCGCCGCTTTGAAAGCTTTGTGTGCGATGCGTTCCACTTCATAGCGGGAGTAGATCATCGTATCGTAAGCTGTGTCGTTGTTGTCTTTGCGACCGCGTTCGCCGAAGTATACGTCGCCGGTCAGTTCGCGGAAGAAAAGAATGTCGGCGCCTTTCAGGATCTCGGGCTTGATGCTGGAGGCTTCCAGCAATTCGTCAAAAAGTTTTATGGGGCGCAGGTTGGCATAGAGGCCCAGTTCCTTGCGCATCTTCAGCAGGCCTTGCTCGGGACGGATTTTTGCTGAAGGGTCGTTGTCATATTTGGGGTGACCTACTGCACCAAACAATATGGCGTCGCAGTTCTTCAACTTCGTCAGGGTTTCATCGGGCAGCGGGTTGCCGGTGGCTTCGATGGCTTCGTGGCCGATGAGGGCCTCGTCGAAAATAAAATCATGTCCGAAGCAATCAGCGATTTGTTCCAGCACTTTTTTGCCGCTTTCGGTTACTTCTTTGCCGATGCCGTCACCGGGAAGTATGGTAATTTTTTTCTTCATCTTTTTTAATGTACTAATTCAAAATGACGGATCTCATCGCGCAGGCTCAACAGGTAGTCGATGTCGTCGTAGCCGTTGGCGAGGCATGTTTTCTTATAAGCATTGATGTCGAACGATTCGGATGAGCCGTCTTCCAACGTAACTTTTTGTTGGGGCAGGTCAACGGTGATCGTGGTCGAGGGATTTTTTTCGATCGCGGCGAAGATCTTCTTTAAGAACTCATCCGAAACCTGCACCGGCAACAGCGCATTGTTCAGGGCGTTGTTCTTGAAGATGTCGGCAAAGAAGCTGGAGATCACGACGCGGAATCCATAGTCGTAGATCGACCAGGCGGCGTGTTCGCGGCTGCTGCCACAACCGAAGTTTTTGCCAGCAACCAATATTTTGCCGGTATACGTTCCGTTGTTCAGGATGAAATCCGCTTTCGGCGTGTTGTCGCTGTTGTAGCGCCAGTCGCGGAAGAGGTTCTCGCCAAAGCCTTCGCGCGTGGTGGCTTTCAGAAAGCGCGCGGGAATGATCTGGTCCGTATCAATATTTTCAATCGGCAGGGGCACTGCCGGGGTTTTCAATGTGGTGAACTTTTCTTTCGACATACGATTTCTCTTTCCTTATTTTTTCAATTACACCAGGTTGCGCACATCCGTTACTTTTCCGGTGATGGCGGCCGCCGCGGCACTGAGCGGGCTGGCCAAGAAGGTGCGTGACTTCGGACCCTGACGTCCTTCAAAATTCCGGTTCGATGTGCTGATGCAATATTTGCCGGCAGGGATCTTATCTTCATTCATGCCCAAACATGCCGAGCAGCCAGGTTGACGCAGTTGAAATCCTGCAGCTTCAAAAATTTTATCCAAGCCTTCTTCGCGCGCCTGATTTTCTACTTGCTTCGATCCGGGCACCACCCAAACTTCTACGTTGTCGGCTTTCTTCTTGCCTTCCACCATCTTGGCCACCAGGCGCAGGTCTTCGATGCGCGCATTGGTACAGCTTCCGATGAAAACGTAATCCACAGATTTGCCTAAGATGGCTGAACCCGCTTCGAGGCCCATGTATTCAAGCGACTTGGTGAATGAAGTTTGTTCGCTGATATCTTTCAACTCGCTCAACGTAGGAATGCGGTCCGTCACTTTGATGCCCATGCCGGGGTTGGTGCCGTAGGTGATCATCGGCGCAATGTCGGCCGCGTCGTAGGACAACTCCAGGTCGTAGTGTGCGTTGTCGTCTGATTTCAATTGTCTCCATTGCTCCACGAGGCGATCGAATGTTTCGCCTTGGGGTGCAAATTTTCTTCCCTTGATATAGTCGAATGTGGTTTGATCGGGTGCGATCAGACCGCCACGGGCGCCCATCTCGATGCTCATGTTGCAAATGGTCATGCGCGCTTCCATGGACAGGTTGCGGATGGCTTCGCCGGCATATTCTACAAAATATCCTGTAGCCCCGCTGGCCGAAAGCTTCGCGATGATGTACAGGATAATATCTTTTGCCAGCACGCCTTTGCTCAACTTGCCATTGACCTCGATCCTCATGGTCTTGGGGCGATACTGCAGCACGCACTGTGTGCCGAGTACTTGCTCCACTTCGCTGGTGCCGATACCAAAGGCAATGTTTCCAAACGCACCGTGCGTCGAAGTGTGACTGTCGCCACAGACGATGGTCATGCCCGGCAGCGTCAACCCCAGTTCGGGGCCGATGATGTGGACGATGCCCTGGTAGGGATGGCCCAGGTCATAAAGTTCGACGCCGAATTCGGCGCAGTTTTTCCGCAGGGTCTCCACCTGGTGGCGCGACAGCGCTTCCTTGATGGGGAGGTGCTGGTTTAGGGTGGGCACGTTGTGATCGGCCGTGGCCGTGGTGCGCGCAGGGTTAAATACTTTCACGCCTCTTTTACGGAGGCCGTCAAACGCCTGCGGGCTGGTGACTTCGTGAATGAAATGACGGTCGATGTACAGGGCATCGGGATGGCCTTCGCTGCTCTTCACTACGTGGGCGTCCCAGATCTTGTCGAATAATGTTTTTTGTTGTGGCATCATGTCTGGTCGGTGAGCTTTTTGTAACAAGTGTTAGTTTGCTCTACGCTGGTTAAAATGAAACCGCCCCGTCCCGAAAAAATCGGGACGGGGCGGAATATAAAGTCGTTATGTTCTGGATCGATCTCCGAAGAGATTTTAGCCTTCTTTTTTAAAAAATTATTGCGAGAGGATTTGGATTCACGAAGATGAGGAAAGTTACGGCCTACATCAACGAATTGTTAAAAAATTTTTATCCGCGCTAACAAGTGTATGGTAGCGAAAAAGCCTTCACACGTTTGAAATTTAAAGGATTTACCGTTCAAAAATCGTCCCGCTCGCGCCGCATTTCTGGCATTAAACATCCATGGCGTCGTACACGATCACCTTCTCCCAAAGATGCGAGCAGTTCTCGATAAATTTCAGGTGGATGGGATGCGTCTGGTAGGTGGCTTGCCCGGCAAGGTCGTCGAAAAGCATGAGCTCGGAGGCGCTGTAGCTGTTGTCTACCACGTCGCGTTTTTCGGTGCTGGCGGGCACGCCGATGTGGAGCTTTTTGATGGTCTCGATTTTTTCGAGCGTGCGCAATCCTTCGAGGAGTTTTTGCAGGTCCTCTTTCGAGTCGCGGTTCTTCAGCCAGAAGAATACGTGGTGAGCGAGTTGTTTTTTATCTTTCTTGGTTTCCATAGTAGTGGTCGATGCAGTAGCGGCGCCGGCGGTCAACACAGCGGCGCTGGCCAGAAAGGTACGACGGTTTTGTTTTTCCATAGCTAGAGTTATATTGGGGAAAGTAAGTTAGGCAATAATAGAAAATCTTTGGAGAAAAAATACCACCACACGCAGGCTACAGTTGATGGACGGCCTTTTATATTGTTAAAACCAAACCTTTATACCCTATGAGACTAAAACATGTTGCATGGTCATGCTCGTTGCTTGCCCTTGTCTTACTATTTCCTGGCTGTGGAAAGGATGGCGATCCCGGGCCTCAAGGTACCCCGGGAACACAAGGCGCCACCGGCGCTGCCGGAGCGGATGGAAAATCATCCTTTCAATTATCGACAGATTACGGAAATATTCAGGGAACTATCACCGGTATCCGAAATGATGGCACTGCATTTTCTGAGCTCTTCGATTTTAATGCTTGCAAAGACAAAGGCGGCATCGAAAATGGATTCGATGGCCACTATCTCGCGCTGACACGGTTTGGTGAGGGCTCCAACAACAGGATGTCCTTTTATCTCTCTTTTGAAAAGAATCAAATGTCTTATTCCCGATCCTCTACCGTAGACTTTCAATTCTTCAAAGAAATAACGGGGAACTCAGCATTCAGAATCAATGGCATAATGGTAAATCACGAAATCAGCGTGGCGTGGCCAATAGATCCCTACTTAAACGATGCCAAATATCACTTCATTTTCAATACCAATGGCGACGGCACCATCCGCCCGGGTGTCGAAGATTCACAATTCGGATTTAGAACTTCGGACGGTAGCGAAGTGCGCTTCAATTCAGCTAGTGGAGCGTTTATCCAAATAAAGAACGCTGATGGAACCGTGAGCACAACATCACCGGTTTACAGTAAGATACGTCTGATTTACTCTGCGCCTTATTACTATTTCATCGATGAATTTGGTGTCAGCCTCGCGTCCAATGGGGTGATACCTGCCGACCGATTGGAAATCCAGAACTATACGTACGACGATGCTACCGGCAGTTTGAAGTTCACTTTTAAAATGCAATTAGAGGGTTTCGCGCGTGATAGTTACACCAATAGCACACAGCACCCTCTAACCGTGTCTGGGAAAGTGGATGTACATATCTACAGTGGTTTACTCTCACGAACGGGGAATTAAAAAAAATAAGTTATGGCAATTCATATAACAAAATTATTTCAATCGGCGTGGATA
>CBIHQM010000327.1:0-7963 GCA_966211885.1 uncultured Chryseolinea sp. | reverse complement strand
CACATTGGCGACCGTCGTAGCACAACCTCCCGAAATAAAAAAATACTATTTAACTCATATTTTTTCTTATAATCGCACCCAAATTATCGTCGATTATTTAGAAGGCATCATGGGAAAAATCATTCGGCCAACCTATCCGGTAGAATTTAGTGTAGGGCTTTTAATACTGATCTTTGTTTTATCGTTCTTTTTGTCGTCGCAGCTCTTCCACACGCATTGGCGCGAACTGATGGAAGGCACATCAAACGCTTACTTTGGTATGTTTCTGATCAGTGCGGCGGTCATCATTATGGTGCTGGTGCTTTGGGAAGAATTTTTGTTCCCGATCAGAATAAAACCCGGAAAGGACGGTGTGACCTTCAGGAACCACAGGACCAAGCTCAAGACACAACTGCTGATCTACTGCATCATACCGGCGATCTTCGCGTTTGTCTATTTCAATTTCGACGTCCATATCGTTCGCTTTATCATTTGGGCAATCCTCTGCACGGTCATACCCGTCGCCATCAAATTAGTTTCCGGTCTCAACAACTACAATGATTTCCTGAAGCTGACCGACAATGCCATCGAATACAAGAACAACCAGAAGTCGGGTGTATTCGCGCTGAAGGAGATCCAACGCCTTACGCTTATCCGCGACGAAAGAAATGTCCTTCACAAGGTCCAGGTGTCAACCGACAAAGGAAATCTGATCATCGACCTGGACGAAATGGAGTTGGACGCGTTCCTGGATTCTATTGATCAATTCATCACATCGCACTATAAAACGCTGTTGGCTTAGATTGGGCTGGGCGACTCCCCCGCTCCTCCATGCATTGCCAGGGGCATTTCCCTACTGAACCCGGACGTTCCCCATCCCGCCCAGCTCTTTATGGATAACCGGTGAGTTTCAAATCGCTCTGTTTCATGGGAAACGGATCAGCAGCATGAGGTAGTTTTGTCACCCAACACGCAAGTGGTCAATTCATTGGAGCTGGACAAAAAGATATTCCCCTTTGACACTTCTCGCCTATAAAGTTTGAAACTTTGATTTTTATCTCTTTTAACTTTGTATTTCAAAGTACTTTTAAATACTTTTGAATCACGCTTACCAGCCCGTTGCTACCCGTGAAACGCTGTAGCTTCGGTGGGTGGGCATTTAAAAAAAATTCAGACACGGTATGACCAATAGCTCAGAAAGATTCTATGACCGGACAGCCTTCCTGTACCCCGTCATCGACTTTTTCCTTGGGTTACACAAACGCAAATTGTTTCGCCATATCAACGACTGCACGGGTGGTCGACTACTGGAAATTGGTGTCGGGAACGGGGCGCACTTTAAATATTATGACCGGCATGAAGTTATTGGCATCGACACTTCCAAACGCATGCTGGTACAGGCCCGCAGGCATTTGAAGCGTAATATTCAACTCCTTCACATGAATGGAGAAACGTTGTTGTTCCCTGATGAGGCTTTTGACTATGTCATGCTCTCACACGTCATTGCGGTGGTCGATGATCCTGAAAAATTGTTGACTGAAGTTCATCGCGTCTTAAAACCCAACGGGAAAGTCTTTATTCTAAATCACTTCACTCCCGACAATTGGCTGAAATACATCGACCACACTTTTGAGCGCATCTCCAAACTAGTCTTCCTCAAATCTGTATTCCGGATATCCCACATACGTAGCATCGAAAAATTTAAACTCCTGACCGATAGCCGAGCCGGGCTGTCTTCCTATTTCAGAATCCTGATCTATGAAAAGAAAGTATAGTGTAGCCCTTGCGCTAATCATCAGCTTATTCATTTATGTGTTCTATCGATCCGAAAAGACCGTCGTCAATGAATTGCTAGTTTTCTTCTTGTCGCTTGAGACCTACGGCGCGATGAAGAGCGGCATTGTCGGGGCGATACGCCTGAACGAGATCATCGTGTTCTCTCTCCCTGGGGGACTTTGGATTTTTTGCGCCACGGCGCTTTCCCAGGATTTTTACATCCGTATCCGGAACTATAAAATACAGCTTTATCTCATCCCCATACTGTTTGCAATAGGTTTAGAATTTTGCCAGCTCGTTCATCTTACTCATGGCAGATTTGACCTTTGGGATCTTGTGTTTTATTTAATATTCTGGTTGCTTGCATTTTATTCGTATCGATTTCGTCGCTTGCGGCAAAACCCGTTGTCGCCTTTTACCATTCGTGGTTTTAGCTGGCTGGTTTGCTTTCTTTCTGTCTTCCTGGCGCACGTAAACTATTGAATCTAATGAATTATTGCGAAGTAGGTTTCTTCACTAAAAATTGAACTATGATCAAGAAGCACCTCGTCAGCTATAGGTACGCTATGCGCGGAATATGGCTAGCGTTCCGTCATGAACCGAACATGCTCATTCACCTGATGGCAACACTGGTCGTGCTCTCGATAAACTATTTGCTCGAGATCAGCCGAACTGATTGGCTGTTTACATTATTACTGATTGGCGTGGTCTTGATGTCGGAGGTTTTTAACACCGCCATTGAGAAGTTGGCCGATCGGATCACCCAGGATCGAGATCCCCTGATCGGTCAGGCGAAGGATCTGGCTGCGGGTGCTGTGCTCATTATCGGGGCTGTTGCTGCAGTCTGCGCCGTAATTATTTACTGGCCTTATCTTTTGTAAGATCTTAGCGCGCGCACCGCGGGAATTACAATTTCTTCTTCTTTTTTGCAAACTGCTCGTCGATCAGGGCTGCTTCGAATAACAGGGCCCGGACCTGTTGTTCATCGATATCGTCCAGCTTTTTAAAATACATCATGTAGACCTGTTTCCGTCCCTCGGCCAGCAGCACCCCATCTTCATTGGCCATCAAATTTCCCTGGTTAAAACCGAGGGCCACACCTTTTGCCTTTCGCTTTTCCTGGTTCGCGTTTGGTTCCCAAGTCGAAGACGGTGGCCAGATAAAACAGATGAGCCGGTTCCTGGTGTAGAACGGCAGGGCCTGGTCGTAGTATCCCTTTTCCGTTGCCTGGGGAATGCATTCTGTGATCAGCGCACGCAGCCGCTTTACCAACACGGCCTCATCGCGTGGAAGGGTGGCGATCATTTGATCGATATCGGCTGTCCTTGCTGATCCCGGCATAGTATATCAAATCTAGTGAGCCGCCCGGATATTTTGATTTGATCGTTGGAATACTTGTCGTTAACTTGTACGTCACTGAATTCAAGTGCCTGATGATCAACAACGATCACCTGTCGTGTCGGGAAGGAAAAATTACCACCATAACTGCCTATGATGTCAACGGTCTTTCGAATCGCCTTGCGCCACGCGCGAAAATTCAAAACGTACACCTTGATCAACATCGGTGGGCTGGCGTTGGGATTTGCTTCGTCTATCGCCATCCTGCATTTTGTAGCGGAGGAATTTTCTTACGATAAATTTCATCGCCTCCCCGACAATGTTTATCGCCTCAACACGGTAACGCAAACCCCAACCGGAACACAAGTGCAGGCGGCGGGAACGCCCTTGCTCGCCCCAACCCTGATGACGGATCTTCCGGAAGTGGAAGCTGCCGTCCGGTTGCGTCATGCGGATGATGTGTTGATTGAGATCGGTGACAAAAAATTCTACGAGACAAAAGTATTCTATGCCGACTCCAATTTTTTCAAGGTGTTGACTTTTCCACTCTCTCATGGGAATCCGAATACAGCGCTGAAAGAACTCAATACGGCGGTCATCACAACCGCGTTTGCCAAAAAGTATTTCGGCGATCAGGATCCGATAAATAAAACGATCAAAGTAGACAACCTGCTGGTGCAGGTCAGCGGCGTAACGCTTCCCGCCGGCAAATCGCATTTTGATTTCGACATGCTCATCTCGTTCGAGACGTTTACGCCGCCAAAACGCACTTTCGTCAGCCTCGCCAGCTGGGAGTGGACGTCCTTTCCAACGTATGTCAGATTGCGCGAGGGGTCTGACAAGGCCCGAGTGGAAGCAAAATTCCCGACGTTTATCCGGAAATACCGATCGCGTGAAGACGCCGGGAAAATCAGCTATCAACTGCAGCCGATAAAAGACGTATACCTGCATTCACGCAACATCCTGGAGCGCGATGGCATCTCCACGAAAGGGGACTACACGTACACGGTCGGGTTGGCGGCCATCGCGTTCCTCATTATGGGCATCGCGGGTTTCAATTTTGCCAACTTATCCACGGCACTCGCTGTCTACCGGGTAAAAGAAACCGGCATCAAGCGTTCCCTGGGATCGAGCCGGTTGGAGATTTTCTCTCAATTCATTTTCGAATCCATTTTTAACGCGACGATCAGTCTTCTGTTGGGAATCGTCGTGCTCCAGGTGGGGATTGGTAAGTTGGAAAACTTGTTTGGTACCGGTTTGTCGCTTACGATGGCCACGCACGGGGAATGGCTTCCCCTCTATGTGGCGTTGGTCCTCGTCATCGGTTGCCTTGGCGGTTTATATCCAGCCATTTTTCTATCGGGATTGAAACCCCGGTTAGCGCTGAAAGGAACACATGCATTTCATCAGCAAAGCGGCAGGCTCTCGTTTAGAAAATCAATCATCGTGTTCCAGTTCTTCGTGACGGCGGTGTTGATTGCCGGCAGCCTGAGCATTAAAAGGCAAATCGATTTTGTGCGGTCAAAAGATCTGGGTTATCACCAAGCAGGGATCATTGTTCTCCATGTTCCCGACGAGCAACTGCGAAAGCTTTATGCAACCTTGAGGAATAAACTTTCCGGGAATGCCAATGTGCTCGGTGTTTCCGCGAGCCGGGATCTTTTTGATGGCCAGCAAGGCATCACCGACGTTGAGGAAGTGGGGCGTTCGGAAGATCCGCGCATGATCAGTATGTTTCGAATGTATCCCAATTTCGTGGAGACCATGGGAATAGAAATGGCGATGGGAAGAACGTTCACCGAGCCGCTTCACGACAGCACTTCGTTTATCCTGAATGAGGCTGCTGTGAAAATGTTCGGTTGGGATAAGAAAACGGTGATCGGAAAAAAGCTCTCGTCCTATGGCCAGACCGGTGAAGTCATTGGCGTGGTGAAAGACTTTCATTTCACCAGCCTGCATGCCGCGATTGCTCCGCTGATCTTGCTGGTTCCAAAAACAAAGGTCGAATATTTATACGTCAGAGTGGCCGCCGGCGACTTGAACAACACGCTCGCCTCTCTGGCATCGGACTGGAAGGCCGTTGCTCCCCATCTTCCCTTCGATTACCTGATGTTGGACGAACACGTTGGCCAGCTGTATCGCCAGGACGAAAGACTTTCCCAACTGGTCTTTGTCTTTTGCGGATTGTCGGTTTTCCTGGCTTGTCTTGGACTCTATGGCGTGATGTCATTGATGGCGGAAGCACGAACCAAAGAAATCGGGATCAGAAAAGTTCTCGGCGCCTCGGTATCGGCGATCACAGCCTTGTTGTCGGGAGAATTTATGCTACTGGTCTTCATCGCCGCGCTGATCGCGCTGCCCACCTCCTACTACTTTTTAGAGCAATGGCTCAATGCTTTCGCCTACAGGATCAGCCTCCCTTTCGACCTCCTGATCCTTTCCGTGCTGTTATCGTCGGCCTTGGCTGGCCTCGCGGTGAGCTTCAGATCGATAAAAGCAGCCCGGGCAAATCCGGTTGATTCAATAAAGAGCGAGTAATTTTTGATGCCCGGCCACTGGCCGATCTCCCGACAAAAGATCCAAATCCGTGAATTTGGTAGGCAATCCAGTAATTTGTATAAGTCCCCAATCCCGGAACAGCCGCACCTTTGCAGTGTTAAAAGAACAAACGGGAATACGGTTATGAAACACAGAAAATTAGGAAAAAGTGGATTGGAAGTGTCTGCCCTCGGTCTTGGTTGCATGGGGCTTAGTTTTGGGTATGGTCCGGCAACCGATAAACAAGAAGCGATCAAATTGATACGTCACGCCTATGCGTTGGGCGTTAATTTCTTTGATACAGCAGAAGCCTATGGCCCCTTCGTCAACGAAGAAGTGCTGGGCGAAGCGGTTGCGCCCTTTCGGGACCAGGTGATACTGGCAACCAAATTCGGCTTCAAAGGAGGTATGCCGACGGTCGGCATCGACAGCCGGCCCGAAAATATCAGGGCGGTTGCAGAGGCATCGCTGAAGCGATTAAAAACAGATCGCATTGATTTGTTCTATCAACATCGCGTAGACCCGAATGTGCCGATGGAAGACGTTGCAGGCACGGTGAAAGAACTCATCGCCCAGGGGAAAGTGAAACACTTCGGCATGTCAGAGGCCGGCGTGCAAAGTATTCGCCGGGCGCATGCTGTGCAGCCCGTGGCGGCTCTTCAAAGTGAATATTCCTTATGGTGGAGAGAACCTGAACAAGAAATATTGCCGGCGCTGGAAGAACTGGGCATTGGCTTCGTCCCGTTCAGTCCGCTGGGCAAAGGGTTCCTCACCGGCGCGATCAACGCTGATACAAAATTCGACAAGACAGACTTTCGCAGCATCGTGCCGCGCTTCGAAGAAGAGAATCGAAAAGCAAACCAGATCATAGTCGATAAGGTCGGAGAGTTTGCAAAAAGAAAAGGCGCAACCCCCGCCCAGGTGGCACTGGCGTGGGTGCTGGCCCAAAAGCCGTGGATCGTTCCCATCCCCGGCACAACGAAGATCCATCGCCTGGAGGAAAATTTGAAGGCGGAACAGCTGATCCTGTCCAACGACGACTTGAAGGAGATCGGAGATGTATTTTCACAAATCCAGGTTCAGGGTGCGCGTTATCCGCAACACCTTCAGGCGCGTGTTGACCGGTAGGTCAGCATGATCGTGAAGCGGTTCAAATACTAACTTGGAGAAGGCGACCCAATAAAAATTTTTACCCAACGAAACATGAGACGAGCGACTATTAGCAAAATATATCTCACGATTGTTCTCCTGTGGGCGCCATTTCTTCTCTCTGCACAGACGAGTAAACCGGGTGACCAACCCCTGACACCACGGCAGCAAGTTATCGTGACGACTGCTGCCTTCACCGCGAACGGCGATCTGGAAAGACTCAAACGTGCATTGCATTCAGCCTTAGATGCAAAGCTTACGATCAATGAACCAAAGGAAGTTATTGTACACGTCTACGCCTACGCTGGCTTCCCGCGAAGCATAAGAGGACTGCAAACATTAATGTCTGTTCTGGAAGAACGAAAGGCTAAGGGCATCAACGATGACGTAGGCAAAGAAGCGACGCCCATTCCAAAGGGAGGCGATAAGTACGAAACCGGAAAGAAGACACTCGAGAAGTTAACGGGAAGACCGCAAGGTGAGTTAACTGGATACAATGCCTTCAGCCCGGAGATCGACCGGTTTCTCAAGGAGCATTTATTCGCTGATATTTTTAGCAGGGATCTTCTAAACTATGCGGAACGCGAACTGGCAACGGTGGCGGCGTTGATCAGCATCGGTGGCGTTGAGCCCATGCTTTCATCCCATATGCGTGTCGCGATCCGCCAGGGCATATCCGAAAATCAACTCATCGGAATCATATCTCTGCTGGGGAAGTCGGTGGGTAAAACCGAAATTGAAACAGCCAGGAAAGTCTTTGGCGAAATTTCGACTACCAAGCTACCGCCTGCCGCTTCGGAGGTAAAGGACAGTGATCTTATCTTCCCCAAGGGGCAAACCGGTGTCAATCCCAACATGACCGGCACCGTTTGGGTTTACAACCTGGTGCGACAGGATTCGATCATGACCAATAGTGTTGGAAACGTAACCTTCGAACCGGGCGCACGCACCCATTGGCATTCGCACTTCGCGGGGCAGATCCTGTTGGTCACCGATGGGGTGGGTTATCATCAAATAAAAGGAAAGCCCGTTGAAATCATCCAGAAAGGTGATGTGATCAAATGCCCTCCTAATGTTGTGCATTGGCATGGCGCATCGCCAACCCAATCCATGACGCATGTAGCCATTACACAGAATACAGAAAATGGTCGCGTGGTGTGGCTTGAAAAGGTGACGGATGAGG